>WRLW01000218.1 GCA_009777435.1 Oscillospiraceae bacterium
TGCTCTCGGCTTTTTTTTGCGCTCCCGCGCCGTGAACCGGACATTTTGACGGATCCTTAGCGCGGCACTCCTCCTTGCCGTCGAAGATAGCGTCACCCGTCAGGCCGGCGCTGCCCATAGGCTCCGGCAGCGGCGCTTCGCCCTCCGGGGCGATGCTGGTATCCGCCCGCTCAATGTCGTCGTCGGTGATGCTGTTCCACATCCCGGTGGCTCCCGAGGATTCGCGGAGTTCGGTCAGAGCTGTCCTTTGACTGATGATTCCTGCGTTGTACACGGCGACGATGGCGCCGGAGGTGTTTGTGACTATGTTTTTCTTTTCGTCCTCAGTCGGGCGGCGCACAGGGTTAAACTCATAATCGAGGTCGTCCGGTACGGCTCCGAATTCCGACATACACAGGATGGGGAGCAGCTTGTCGAAAATCGGCCGAAGGTAGCCCTCCTGCTTTTCCTCGATGCTGTCGTAGTAGTTTTGCAGGTCGCTCTCACCGGTGGCGTTCATGCCTGCCGGGGAGCGCATGAACAGTTTGGTTACAGGGATTTCCGCCGCGCCGGCGACGTCCATCATGAACATCTCGTATATGTCGGACAAGCCGGAAAAGCTGTACTGGTGTGTTTCAAAGCTGTCGGTCGCGCCCATGATCTGCATACCCTGATTGCACATCATCCAGTTCATGAGGGTGAGCGTGTCGTAGAGGTCGCGCTGTATGGCGTCCGGCATCGTGGCGATCTGGTCGAAGCCCTCCATTTTATAAACCTTGAGATTGGCTGAAAATACGAGCGCGGCCATATTGTAGCTTGTGTTGTCATACTTTTTCAGTTCGTCCATTATGTGTTCGATTTCCGAGCCCCCCCAGTACAGCTCCATGATCTGCTCTATGTGAGGCATCGGCCGGCCGATAAAGCGGATAACGCGGGAATGGTGAACTTGCACGGAGACGCCAAGCGCGCCGGCTGTGATATTATAATACTCAGGCAGCCCGAAGTCCGGTTCCGATATGTCGCGGACAAGTCTGAGGCTCGGGGAAATACCGCACCACCTGTCCAGTATCACCAGCCCTTTGAAGCTGCCGGGCATTACCATGTCGAGATCTAAAGGCTCGGATAGTATATCGTCGTGCCCGTCTATGATGATCACGGCCGCGGCGCCGCCGTAGAGCCTGCCCCACTTCATGCCCTCAAGAACCTTGGCCCGTACCTTGGCCCTGCGTTCGAGCCGGGATAGCTGCTTTTTCGCGTCAGGGGACAGTTGGGACACGACGCGATACCAGTTTTTGGTCATATCCTCCGGCACAACGTCGATCAGCCGCTTAACGACCCAGTTATGCCTGTACAGGTTGTTCATCGTCTGATGGTCGGCGGTGAAGTTGCGCCGTACGTACTCGGTCGCGTCGATCATGTTTGTGGTATTGGCGCCGAGCCGCGCGAGCTGGTTTGAAAAGCTGTCGAGCGTAAGGCCCATAGGAAGGCCCGGCATAGCAAAGGCCGCCTGACGCTTCGCGCCCGCCGGCGCGCTTTGCGGCGCGCGGTTTCCGCTCCGGTTTCTTTTTCTTCCCACTACACCAAAAACCTCCTCTTGAAGAGATTGTAAATAACGGTCGCTATACCATAGCGCAGCGCGTCGCAGGCGTGGTCGTTGGCTTTGACCGGCTGTTCACGGCCGCGCTCGGCGGCCTTCTCGTCCCATATGTAGCCCATAAGCTCATTGATCAGCCGTTTGCATTTTTTATTGATGCGCAGGGCGTTGGCCGCGAACATAGACGCAACCTTACCGATACCTTCTCTTACCTCGTTATTGGCGTCCTTTACCCGGTATCCCCGGTTGCGGAGTTCCTGCTTGAAGCTGGCCGCCGAGGGGTCGAGGACGACGTATATTACGCTGCCCGGGTCGCCGGCGAATTTAACAAAGTCGTCCGCATACTGCGTATCGGACTTTTGCCTGCCTTCCTCTTTAGAGGAATAGTAATATTCGGACTCCACCCATGCCGTTTTGCCGTCGTCTATGATCTCAAGGAATGACATGGGGTTGCTGGTGCCGTAATCTACCGAAATAAAACGGCGGCCGGTTATCGGCCCGGTATGCGTAGCCGCGTCGTAAGTGTGGAGCGACTCGTCGAACATGTCATAGATCAAGCCGTCCGCCGCGCACCACAGCCCAAGCACAAACCGCCGGAAGAACACGCCCGAGTGCATAGCCCGATACCGGGCCTTTATCTTTTCCGTGAGGCTTGGATTATCGTCCATAGTAAAGCTGAGATACAGCAAGTCCTTCCACAGCGCGTCGCCCTTCTCGTTTGTGAGGGGCGCGCCGTCAGGGCGGTTGCACAGCAGCTTGTCAATCCATTCGACCTTGAACCAGTGCTTCGGGTTGGCGGGATTGCAGTTGAACCAAAACTTTGACCCGTCCACAGAGCAGCGGCCGGTCGCCTGATCGACAAAGGAGCGCGGCATAAGCGCAACCTCGTCGAAGTACACGCCGGCGGCCGTAATTCCCTGCACAAGATCTTGGCTGCCTTCGGTACTGCCTCCGAACAGATGAAAATAATTGACGATCCCGCCCTTTGATACAATCAGCAGCTTCTCATTCCGGCGCTCCTTGATTCTGTAACCGTGGGCAAGCATTTGCCGCTTCCAGTCACGCACGACGTTCCGGTGCAGGGAGCCGATGGTTTTACCGCATATCAAAAAGTTCTGCCGGTCAAAGGAGTGCATTGCCCACAGCCCATACGAGAGCGACATGGATGTCGTTTTACCCGAACGGATGGCGCCGTCCGCGATTATTCCCTGCTTGCCGCAGACCGGCGAATGCGGCAGCCACCATGTGAGAAGCCGCTTTTGCTTTATGCTGAACGGTTTGTAAATAAACGGAGCATTGTCGCGCTTTCCGCCGCGCTGATGCTTCAGGTTTTCGCGGAAGGCGGAAACGCGCGCGTCGAAAGTCAGCGCTGCGGACATGCCGCCGCCCCCTATTCGTCCGATTTCTTTTTATCGTCATCTTCGCTCCAAACGTCCGCGACCGTACCGGTCATGGCCTCGAAAAAATTCGATGCCGAAGTTTCCGTATCGCCGGACTGCATCTGCTGGGATATTTCGAGCCGGAGCAGCTCAAGGTCGAGTTTTACTTGCTCAAGCGCGCTGATCTGTTTTTGCCGTTCTATATACGCGAGCGATTTTTGCCGGTCAACCAGCTTGATTTTTACGCCGTCGCGGCCCTCCGA
>WRLW01000219.1 GCA_009777435.1 Oscillospiraceae bacterium
GGGGAACATATAAAGCCCGACACCCCGTCCTCGATAAGCTCCGAGGCCGCGCCGCCGGTTGCTGCCAAGGCCGGCAGCGAACACGCGGCGGCCTCAAGTATCACCTGCGGCCCGTTGTCGGCCAGCGACGGGAACACCAGCAGATCTGCAAAGCTGTAAAACGCCTGTAACAGCGTCCGGTCGGAAACGCGGCCCACGAAATGCACCAAACCGTCAAGCCTGCGGGCCGCCGTATAGTCCTCCATCGCCGTGCGGTCGGGGCCGTCGCCCACAAAGAGCATACAGAAAGGCTGTCTGCGCTCGCGCAGTATGTCAAGCGCGTCCAATATGCCGCGTATGTTCTTCTGCCACACCAGACGCCCCACATACAGCAGAATCGGGACATTATAAGGTATGCTGAAACGCGTGCGCAGCTCGGATATGGTGTCCGACTCGGTTTCGCGGACAGTAAAATCAGTGCCCTTGGGGAGGTGGAAATGGCCTCCCGTATAGCCCATGCGCTTTAGCTCCTGCGCGGCGCTTAAAGACGACACCCATACCTCGTCGGCGGCGTTGACATGCTTCATCATCATCTCAAGCGCGCGCCGGCGCATAAACGGCGAACGCGTATACCGCTCCAGCTCCTCGGCGTATTTGGCGTGTACCGTCAGGATAACGGGCTTGCCGAGCTTGCGCCGCATACGCAGCGCGAGCGTCATCGACATGAACGGGCTGTGGGCGTGTATGATGTCCGGCGCGTACTCGCGGCAGGCCTTCAGCGTACGCGGCAGATACGGGAACCCAAACGGGTACTCGCCGTCGGCCACAGTCCCTATCGACGGGTAGTATATGACCGGATACGGCGGCTCGTATTCCCCGTGCGCGGGCATACGCGGCACCACCACCGTTACAGCGCCGCCGCGTTCGTGTATGCAGCGCGCGTAGCTGTCTACAGTGGCCGCCGCTCCGTCCATGACGGGCGGGAACGATTCGGTTAACAATGTTATCTTCATGCCTTCATTCTAACATCAACGCGCTAATTTGTACAGTGGGAAATAAAAAGCGGTTTGGGCCATGCCGGGACTTGTTAAACCGGCTTGAAAAAAAACGCGAAACGGTGTATAATAAGGGCCGGGGTAAAAGCCCCGGCCCATGTTTCTTACAATCCCGGTTTATGGTCATAGGTCGAACACAGTGTTTCCCCCATATTTTGGGCGGCGGGGTTGCTTACTGAAATGTGAGGCGCTTGGCAGCTATTATTGCCGCCATGATAAGAACACGTCCTCACGTCGCATGTCACGCCGGGCAGATATCCATTGCGGATAACGTCGTCTTGTCCGAACATAAATTAACATCCTTTCTGATTTGCCTTTCCGCCATTACGCCAATAGTATTTGCGGGACAATCACAAATATAAGCAGTATTTCAATGAAATTTCGGCGTTTTTTTACATTTATGGAGGTTTTCATGTCTCTGTTTGTTATCGGGGATCTGCACCTGTCGCAGTCCGCCGATAAGCCTATGGACATATTCGGCCCCGATTGGGCCGGCCATGTGTCAAGGCTGTCGGACGGCTTTGAGCTGGCGGGCGTCCTCCCGGACGACGCGGTGGTGCTGCTCGGAGATCTTTCGTGGGGCTTGGGCTTTGGTGAGGCTGAGTCCGATTTCAGGTTTATCGACGCGCTGCCCGGACGCAAGTTCGTCGTCAAGGGCAACCACGACCTCTGGTGGAGCACCGTATCGAAAATGGAGAAGCGCATCGCGGAAATAGGGCTGGCGCCCGTCGGTTTCCTGCACAACAGCGCTTTTGAGGCCGGCGGCTTCATACTGTGCGGCACGCGCGGCTGGTTTTATGAGGAGGAGCGCGGCGGCGCGCACGACCAAAAAATGCTCGCCCGCGAGATATGCCGCCTGCGGGCCTCGTTTGAGCGCGGGGCGGCGCTCAAGCGCGACGCGCTCGAACGGACGGGCCGCGATATTGAAATGCTCTGCTTCTTGCACTACCCCCCGCTGTATGAGGGCTACCGATGCGACGGCATAGTGGATATGATAAACGAATTCGGCGTGAAACGCTGTTATTACGCGCATTTGCACGGTTACGGCCGCAAGCGCGCGATCGAAGGGCCTTACAAAGGCATAGAGTATACGCTGGTCTCCGCGGATCATTTGGAATTTAAGCCTATAAAGGTATTGACACGCGTGATATAATGGCGGCGACGGAAGCGGTTCGCGTTTTTTCTCACGGACATAAAGCGCGCGGCGCCGCGGCGTTTTGGTAAAGGATGGTCTATAGATGAGTACGTTACAGCAGAAAGAAAACGGAATGGTCGAAATCACGGTCGAGGTGGGGCGCGAGGCTTTCCATAA
Organism: Oscillospiraceae bacterium; assembly: GCA_009777435.1. GTDB lineage: Bacteria > Bacillota > Clostridia > Oscillospirales > UBA929 > WRMG01. The sequence goes on from WRLW01000219.1 coordinate 2,347, forward strand.
AGCCATCGAGGCATCGTATCGCAAGAACGTCCATAAAATGAACGTGCCCGGTTTCCGGCGCGGCAAAGCGCCGCGCAAGGTGGTTGAAAATATGTACGGCGCGTCGGTGTTTTATGAGGATGCGGTGGACATAGCGCTTCCCTCGGCTTATCTCGAGGCCGTCGGCGAACACGGTCTTGATCCGGTCGGGCGTCCCGACATGGACATTACCGAGATAAATGAAAACGGCTTCACCTTCACCGCCGTTCAGGCCGTGCGCCCGGAAGCGAAGCTCAAGCAATACAAAGGCTTGAGCGCGCCGAAGGACGCCGTGACGGTCACGGACGCCGACGTGGACGCCGAGCTGGAGCGCTTGCGCGAGCGCAACGCGCGTATTGAGGATTTGCAGGCCCCGCTGAGCCTCGGAGATATCGCCGTGATAGACTTCGAGGGGTTCGTGGACGGCAAGGCGTTTGAGGGCGGCAAGTCGTCCGGGCAGAGGCTGGAGCTGGGCGCGGGGCGCTTTATTCCGGGCTTTGAGGAACAGCTTGTGGGCGCGGGCGCCGGCGACAGCCTTGAGGTCAAGGTGACATTTCCCGAAGAATATCACGCGGCGGAGCTGGCCGGCAAGGACGCCATATTCAAGGTGAGCGTCCGCGAGGCCAAGAAAGCCGTCAAGCCCGAACTTGACGACGATTTCGCGCAGGATGTTTCGGAGTTCGACACGCTCGGCGCGTTTAAGGACGATATACGCGAACGGTTCCAAAAACAGCGTGAGCGTCAGGCGGACGAAGCTTATGAGTCGGTCTTGATCGAAAAACTGCTGGAGGGCTTTGAGTGTGATATACTCGACGTCATGATC
>WRLW01000220.1 GCA_009777435.1 Oscillospiraceae bacterium
CATCAGCTTCAGCAGAGCCGCGCAGCCCACGCGGTCGTCCGCGGCCTTCGCGCAGACCATGCCGTCGCCGAACTCATGCCAAGCGGTATCGAAGGTCACATACTCGCCCGGACTGACGGCTTGAAGCGCCTCGTCTTTTGAGACGAACCCGGCGTCGATATACATATGCTCAAGCTTTGGGAGTTTTTTTCGCTCCTCCTCGTCGCATAGATGCACGGCGCGCATACCGATAATACCCGGAAGCTTATCCGGGCCTATCAAAACGCGGCGTCCGGGCAGAACGCGGCGGTCTATGGAGCCGGCGCAGACGAACTTGAGATATCCGTCGCCGGTGACCGCGCGTACCAGCAGTCCCGTCTCGTCCATATGGGCGCAAAGCATAACGGTTGGCGCTTCCGCGTCCGTCCCCTTCCGGTAGACCATCAGATTACCCAAAGCGTCGGTTATCAGGCGGTCGGCATACGGCTCGGCGCACGCTTTTATATACTCACGCACTGCCTCCTCGCGCCCCGATACCCCGGGCAGCTCGCACAAGGCTTTAATCAAGTCCCTCATAATACCTCCGGCGGCGCCGCTTTTAAGATATACGACGCCAAAAGCTTCGCGCCGTTTTCCAAGTCGTCCTTCAGCAGCAGTTCATTAGGTGTGTGCATATATTTCAGGGGCAGCGATATCAAGCCGCACGGTATGCCTCCGCGTGATATCTGGTATACCCACGCGTTGGTGCCGCTGTTACCGCCCATCACCTCAATCTGATGCGGAATACCCAGCGTCTTGGCGGTCTCGGTCAGCGCGCCGCTTATGCCTGACGCCAGCGTCGGGCCGACGCCGATACACGGCCCTCCGCCGGCCTTGAAGGTCTGATCCTCGGAGGCGTCCGGCGTGTGTGCGTGAGTGACGTCCGCCGCGACGCACATATCGGGAGCCTGTCCAAACGCGGCGGCGACGGCCCCGCGGCACCCGACCTCCTCCTGAACCGTACCGCAAACCACGAGGTCAACATTAAGCTCGCGGCCTTTAAGCAGCTCCAGCGCGCGCAGGAACATGACAAAACACGCGCGGTCGTCCAGCGCCTTGCCCGCGACCGCGCCGCCCATATCGGTGAACACCGAATCATAAACGCATAGCGTGCCCGCCGGCGCGAGCCGCTCGGCGTCGCTCTGCGATAACCCCAAATCCAGATACAGCTCCTCAAACGGGACGGACGCGTCGTTTTTGTCCGTAACATGAGGCGGCAGACAGGTCACGACGCCGCGCGTGACCGGCTCGGTCAGCAGCCGCACGACCTGCGACGGCATGACGCGCGGATCAAGCCGGCACAGCGGTATGATGCCGGCGAAACCGTCCTTATGGCCTGTAACCATAAAGCCTATCTCGTCCAGATGCGCGTCAAGCGCCAGCAAAGGCGCCCCGGGCTTGCCGCATGGCAGGAAGCCCAGCACATTGCCCAAAGGGTCGCGCTTGACCTCCCTGACAAATGGCGCCAGCATGGAGGCCGCGATATCGGAGACGGCGTTTTCATAGCCGGACGGCCCGTCCGCTTCACACAGCGCCGCCAATTTCATCCACATATATATAGCCTTTCCGAGCGTGGCGGCGTTTTGCGCTTTTCTGTGGCGCGAAATCGCAAAACCCGCGTTTGAAAGAAAGTTTTTTCTTTCAAACTTTCAGCTCCATAACCGTTTTTTTGAATAACGCGCCGCGTTCCTCGAAGTTTTTGAATTGGTCGAATGACGTGCAGGCCGGGGAGAGCAGAACGATATCGCCCGGCACGGCCATTTCGGCCGCGCGCCTGACCGCGTTATCCACCGTGCCGCAGTCGAAAAGCCCGGTCTTGCCCTCAAAGGACTCCCGCAGCCGCGGCGCGGCCTGCCCTACCAGCAATACGGCCTTCGCGTAGTCGCCGATGACCGCCTCCAGCTCGGTAAACGGCACCTTCGGACGGCCTCCGGCTATCAGCAGCACCTTTCGGCCGAATACCCGCAGACCGGCAAGCGTGCGCGTCGGGCTTGAGGCTATCGAGTCGTTTATATACCGCACGCCGCCAATCTCGGCCACCAGCTCCAAGCGGTGTTCGACCCCGGTGAAATTCTTTGCCACTTCAAGAATGGACTGCGGCTTGACGGCCGGGCCGGCCGCCGCGACGGCGGCCATATAGTTTTCAACATTGTGCGCGCCGGGTATTAAAATATCGGATATTCGCATGACCGGCACGCTGTCGCGCATTATGGTCTCCCCGTCTATCCACACGCCGTCGCGAAAGCTCTTTGAGCGGCTGAAATAATAGGGCCACAGGCTGAACCGCGACGCCAGCTCCCGCAGCGGCGCGCTGTCATAGTTCAGTATAACGCGGTCGCCTGTGTTTTGATGGCGGAATATATTGGATTTAGCTGTGATGTATTCCTCCATGCCGCGATGCCAGTCCAGATGATTAGGCGTTATATTGGTAATCACGGCCACATGCGGGCTGTATTTCATGGTCATGAGCTGAAACGAGGACAGCTCCAGCACAACAATGTCGTCGTGGGCCATTTGCCCGGCTTTGTCCAAAAGCGGCACGCCGATATTGCCGCCCGCGAACACGCGGCGCCCGGTGGTTTCCAGCAGCAGCTTCAAAATCGTGGTGGTAGTGGTTTTTCCGTCGCTGCCGGTCACAGCGTAGATAGGGCACGGGCATACCTGCATAAAAACGTCCATCTCCGACGTCATGACACAGCCGCGCGCGACGGCGGCCTGAAGCTGCGGCTCAAAGGGCTTTACGCCCGGCGAGCGGAAAATATACTCGGCGTCGATTTCATCTAAATAGCCGGGGCCTGTATGGAGCGTTATACCCGGCAGCTCCGGCAGTGAGATATCGCCGCGGTCATGCACCGAAATCTGCGCGCCCGCGCCGGCTAACAGGCGCAGCAGCGGCATATTGCTGACGCCGGCGCCCACTATGGCGACACGGCGGCCGCGCATGTGCCCCAGAAACGCGTCAAACCTGCTGTTCATAGCCAACACCCCAATCCGCGCCTATATTATACAGTATTTCATTGCGGAATACAATCGAAGATTCCCGCCCGGGCACAACGGCTTGACGCGGCAAACCGCGCTATAGTATAATAGCATCGCGAGTAAACCAGACAGCCGCGCGGTGCAATGCCGA
>WRLW01000221.1 GCA_009777435.1 Oscillospiraceae bacterium
GGCCGTATCAGAGTAAGCGTGCCTGTACCGGCCGAGCGCCGCGAGCAGACGTCGGGCGCCGCCGCGTTTACAAGGTCGGCCGGCTCGGCGGCCGGCACGGGCGCTTGGATGGATATCGCGCTGGTAAAGCGCGTGATCGGCAGATACGGCGGGAGCCTGCTGTTCAGCGCGCCGGCGGCGGGCCATAAGGCTTCGCTGTCGGCCGCCTTCCCGGCGGCGGGCGCGGGCGGCCTTGGCGGACTGCGAAGCCCGCTCAATATGGAGATAAACCGCACGGAAAACGACATGACCTTCCTGTCGGAGATTTTAGATAGTTCGGCGTTCCTGCCTGAGTGGTGCTTATGAGCGCCCTTGGGTTGGGAAGCCGGTCATTCCTGCCTGAGTGGTGCTTATGAATAAAAATAAGGGAGGCCGGGCGGTGTCACATTTTTTCGCGATGATATTCAGGATGCGCAACATACGCAGATGGGGGCTTATGCGCAGCGTACAGCCGGAGAACTTGGCCGAGCACGCGCTGCTGACCGCCCTGCTGGCGCAGGGGCTGGCCGTGATACGCCGCGACGTGTTCGGCGGGGACGCCGAACCTGACCGCGTGGCGGCGCGCGCGCTGCTGCACGACGCCTGCGAGATAGTCACCGGCGATATGCCCACGCCGGTCAAATACCATAACCCGGAGCTGCGCGAGGCGTACGCGCGCGTCGAGGAACACGCGCTCGGAAGGCTGCTCGGGCTGCTGCCCGCCGCCATGCGCGGGAGCTACCGCGAAGTGATGGACACGCGCGCCCTGCCGCCCGGCGACGCCGAGCTGATACACGCCGCCGACAAGATAGCCGCGCATATCAAATGCGTCGAGGAGCTGTCGGCGGGCAACCGCGAATTCTCGGCGGCGCATAGTCAGACCCTGAAAAAGCTGCGCGGCATGAAGCTTCGTGAGGCCGATTATTTCATAGAGCATTTCCTGCCCGCCTTTGACATGACGCTGGACGAGGCCGTCGCCGGGGATTTGCTCAAGCCATAAAGAACAGCCGGAGCATCCGCGCGAATATCTGCCATAGGTTCAGGCGCGGCACGGCGTCGGCGGCCACGATGGGCACCGTGGCTATCGTATGGCCGTCGCACGAGACCACGACCTCGCCGAGCTTCTGGCCCTTTTCGACCGGCGCGGTGACGCTTTCGGCGACGGTCACGGCGCGCTCAAGGCGCTTGGTCTGCATCTTCTCGACAAGCAGCCGCTCGTCGGACGCCAGCTCGGGCATCACCTCGGAAGCCACGCCCAGCGTGACGGGCACGGGCAGCGGTATCCGGTCGGGATAAGCCGGCGCCAGCTCGTAGTTGGCGAACCCGAAATCGAGCAGCTTGCGCGCGCTCTCAAAGCGTATGTCCGACGTCTCGGCCGCCATAACCACCGCTATAAGCTCCATGCCGCCGCGCTCGGCCGTGGCCGACAGGCAGTACCTCGCGAGGCTGGTCGAGCCTGTTTTCAGGCCGGTCGCGCCCGGATAGAAGCGCACCAGCTTGTTGGTATTGGACAGCGTGAACGTGCCGTCGCGCAGCGAGTCCATCCATATGGTGGAGTATTCGCGGATGCCGGGATGCCTCATTGTCAGCTCGCGGGACATAAGCGCGATATCGCGCGCCGACGTGACGTGCCCGTCCTCCGGCAGTCCGCTGCAATTGAGGAATCTGGTGTCGGTCATGCCCAGCTCGGCGGCGCGCTCGTTCATGCGCGCCACGAAGGTCTCCTCGCTGCCCGCCAGATACTCCGCCATGGCCACGCTCGCGTCGTTGCCCGACGCGACGACTATGGCTTTAAGCAGTTCGCGCACGGTATACTGCTCGCCCTCGTGCAGGTAGACCTGCGAGCCGCCCATCTTCATGGCATAGGCCGACACGGGCACCTTATCGTCGAACGTGACGACGCCGCCGTCGAGCGCCTCCATGATGAGCAGCATGGTCATAACCTTGGTAACGCTGGCCGGCGGACGCGGCTCGCGCTCGTTTTGCGCGAACAGCACGGTTCCGGTCTCCTTCTCCATCAGCAGCGCGGCGGGAGCGCCGATGATAAGCTGCGCGGCCGTTTCGTGGGCGGCCGAGTCACACGCGCACGGCGGCGGACATTCACAAGGCTCCGGGCACCCGCACAGGGAGCCTATCCAAGCTTCGGCGTCCCAGGACGACACGTCGCCGTCAAACGCCTCAAGCTCAGGATACGCCTCTATCAGGGCCGCGCGCTCCTCGGCTATGCCGGCCTTCGCGGACACGGCAAACAGCGCCAGCGCGAACACAAGCGCGGCGCAGATAAACCGCTTCATTCACATCACCCTCCGTCATAATCGACATGTCCTAACATATGACGGGCGCGGGACGTGTAGAACAGGCCGTTTACTCGCTGATGATGAATTCCTTTATGGCCTCGCAGAACGTCTGGCCGTCCTCGTCGGTGCCGTGAACCTCGACGCGAATGGGCTTCGAGAGGTCAACGCTGAATATGCCCATGATCGACTTGGCGTCGATTATATAGCGGCCCGAAACGATGTCGATGTCAAACGGCTGAAGGCAGGCGGCGTTTACAAAGGACTTTACGTCGCTGATGGACGCGAGCTGTACGTCAAATAATTTCAAAACGTATCATCTCCTTACTTGTCTTAACGATATTATAAGCAACCGCGCGCGAAAAAGCAACAGGAACTATAAAACAGTTAACAGGGTGTGTAAGATGACGTTTTGCTGTTACTCGCTGGGGTGCAAGGCAAATCAGGCCGAAAACGACTCGATAGCCGAGCTGCTTGTGTCGCGCGGTCATACACGCGCCGTGTGGAGTGAGGCCGTGACGCCGGGGCGCGAGGCCCCCGGCGCGGTGATAATCAACACCTGCGCCGTGACGGGCGAGGCGTCCAGAAAGACGCGCGGCGCCATCAGGCGCGCCCGGCGTATGTTCCCGGACGCCGTGCTGGCGGTGTATGGCTGTTTCGCGGAGGGCGGCGAGGGGACGCACCCGATGGAGTTGGCCGACGTGACCGGCGGCACGGCCGGGCGCGCGGCCTTCGCGCTGAGGGTGGAGGCCAAATGGATAGAGAAGTCCGCCGGAAAGCCCGCTGGGAAGCCCGCCGCCATGCCGCGCGCG
>WRLW01000222.1 GCA_009777435.1 Oscillospiraceae bacterium
GTCCTGCAAAGCAAAAGAGCGTTCGGCAACGGCGGCCTGCTCGGCACGGGGCTTTACGCCGGGCCTCAAACGCAGTCCTTCCGCATCCCCGAACAGCAGACCGACTTTATATTCACGGTAGCGGGCGAGGAGCTGGGTTTTTTCGCGGCGACGGCCATAATGGCTCTGCTGCTCGTGGTGGTGGCGAGGTGCCTTTACATGGCGACCAAAGCCCAAAACGGATACGGCGCGCTTATCTGTATAGGTGTGGCGGGATTTATGATATTCCAGATATTTGAGAATATAGGCATGTGCATAGGCCTAACGCCTATAATAGGCGTGACGCTGCCGTTTTTCAGCTATGGGGGCAGCTCGCTGGTCAGCTCGTTCGCCGCGCTGGGCGTAGTCTCAAGCATCAAAATGCGTCCGTATCCGCGCTGGATACGCGACAGGGGACTGTAGGCCGCCCTAACGCCTCCTGCGCCGTTTTTTGCCCCTGTAGTTTCCGGGGATGCGGTTTCGCCGCCTGTAAAGGTTATACACTATAACGATGATGATATATAAAACAATCAGCCCCGCCGCGCCGTATATAGCGTACCAAAGCTCCGGCCTGGCTAAAAAGTCCTTGGCGATGTCCCTGATATACTCGCTTTCGTTGCGCTTGACCTCGAAATCCGTAATGAGCGGCACGACGCCGAATTCGTGGCCGCGATAAGCGAGCGTCATTTCTCCGAGTATCTGGCCTTTTGATATGGGCGCCTGAATCTCGCCTTCGTCGAATATTTCGGTTTTCCGGGTGATTGTCTCGACGTCAAGTATTTTGGGTATCAGCGCGGTGAAAGACGTCGAGGGCTTGACGTTTACGGCGTCGAAGCCGTCGCCCATTTGTATGGGAACCGCGAGCATGGCCGTCGGGTCGGAGGCGTTAAGGATACGCTTGAAGGCGTATGACTCAAACGACCATTCGATCAGTTCGCGGGTTTCGACAAAGCTCATGAACGTGTCGTCGATATACTCGCAGCCCATTACGACGGTCATAAGCCGCAGGCCCTCGCTCTGGGCCGAGGAGGTCAAGCAGTATCCGGCTTTTGAGTGGTGGCCCGTTTTGATACCCTCCGCGAGATGATAGTCATACTTGGTATAGGTGCGCTTTGAAATCAGGTGGTTGGTGGTATACAGCGCCCGCTCGCCGCTTTTGTTGGTAGGCGGTATGGACTTGCTTGCGGTGTTGGCCATTTCCATGAATTCGGGATGCTTCATGGCCTCGAGCGTTATAAGATATATGTCGCGGGCGGACGCGTAGTGGTTATCCTCATGCAGACCGTGGGTATTTGTGAAGCTGGCGCCCGTGCATCCGAGCTGCGCCGCGCGGCGGTTCATTAACCCCACGAACGCCTGTACGGAGCCTGAAACCTTCTCGGCCACTACGTTGCACGCCTCGTTGGCGGACGCTACCATGATACAGTACAGTAAGTCGCGCAGGGTCATGGTTTCACCCTCGGCCATGCCGGTGTTGCTGCCCCAGTCCTCGAACCGCTCAAGCTCCGAGAGAGCGCTCGCGCTCGCGGTAACCTCGTCGCCGAGATTCCCGTATTCAAGGGCGAGGAGGGTGGTCATAATCTTGGTGAGGCTTGCCATAGGGCGCGGTTCGTCCTCGTTTTTCCCGTAGAGAACCATGCCGCTGTTCAGTTCGACCACGATTGCCGATTTCGCCGTCAGCGAGGGCGGGCTGAGCCTGTCCGGGATGATTGCAGTATGGATTTTGTCGGGCTTGGGCGTGTCCTGAACGCCGGGAACGGCGTCCGCCGCCGGCTCCGAGGCTAAGGCGGAGGACGATAGCATAATAAATATTAAAAAACAAACGACGCGCTTTAGCATCATAAATTCCCCGCATTTGCGTGATATATGGAAATAAGTATAGCAGACATTGCCAATATATTCAACAATAAAATTACAAAAGCAAATGGGGTTGGTCATTTGAAAGTGCGGAAATTTGAGATGGCCGTAATGATGCTCACGATTTCAATGATGGCGGTAACGACCGGTTACTTGATTGCCCGCGTGCCTGTCGCGGAGACGTTCGACATTTCGGTTGAGCGCACGCCGGTCGCGCCGGTGTCAAGACCCGTTGAAACCGCGCCGCCGGAAGGGGCCGCCGGCGCGCCGGCAAAACCCGCTGAGGAAATCGCGGAAGGCGCCGTAGCGCCGGAGAAACCGCCGGATGCCGGCGAGGGCGGCGCCGTCGCGTTACCCGCTGAACGGGAGCAAGACCATGCCGGCGGCACGGAGTCTGAACCGACGGTCGCGGCGCCCGGCGCGCCCGTGTCCGGCGCCGCAGTTGACGACGGCGCGGGTATGGTAAATATCAATACGGCGGGGATAGAGGAGCTGCAGCGGCTGCCGGGTATCGGGCCGGCGCTGGCGCAGCGTATTATAGACGAGCGTGACAAGCGCGGGCCGTATGAGACGGTGGACGAGCTGACGCGTGTTTCGGGCATAGGGGAGAAAACCGTTGAGAAACTGCGCGACGGAGCCGTCGTTTGAATGAAGTGAGGTAACGCCTGTGAGGATACTCGTAGTCGATGATGAGAAGCATTTGGTAAAAGGCATAAAATTTAACTTGGAGCATGACGGCTATCAGGTCGAGACCGGATCGGACGGCGAGGAAGCCGTCGAGCTGGCGCGTTCCGGCAGATATGACCTGATAATACTCGACCTGATGATGCCGGGTATAGATGGGCTTGAGGCGTGCCGCCGTATACGGGAATTCTCAAATGTACCGGTTATCATGCTGACCGCGCGCGGTGAGGACACCGATAAACTGATCGGCTTTGAATACGGCGCGGACGATTATATGACAAAGCCCTTCAACATTTTGGAGCTAAAGGCAAGAATTAAAGCGGTTATGCGGAGGTTATCCCAAAACGGACCCTCCGCGCCCGGCAAAACCCGCAAGGTAGGCGGGATAACGCTGGATTATAACTTCCGGCGCGCCGCCATAGGCGATAAGAATATCAACCTCACCTCTAAAGAGTTCGATCTTTTGGATCTGTTCGTTTCCAATCCGGGGCGGGTTTACAGCAGGGAGAATCTTTTGGATATTATATGGGGGTACGATTATCC
>WRLW01000223.1 GCA_009777435.1 Oscillospiraceae bacterium
TCACCTGTGCCTACGATACTTGGCTGGATACGGCCCGGGAAAATCGGTAGGCGCCGACACAATCCCCGGTTGCCTGTCCCCCTCCAAGGGGACGGGCAGCCGGTAACTTATGCCCGCCAGCGGCCCCGCGCGCGATAAGGCTTTTACGCGCATTAGTAAAACCGGGTGTTGATAACGGGCCGCTGATGTGTCATAATAGACGCGCGAAACCGAAAGGATTGAAGGGTACAGTGATTGACCGAATACGCAATTTTTCGATCATCGCGCATATAGACCACGGCAAAAGCACGCTGGCCGACCGCCTGATCGAGCTGACCGGCGCCCTGCGCAAGCGCGACATGTCCGACCAGATTCTGGACGACATGGATATCGAGCGCGAACGCGGAATAACCGTCAAGGCGCGCGCCGTGCGGCTCGACTACCGCGCCGGGGACGGCGAGCTTTATGTGCTAAACCTGATCGACACCCCCGGTCATGTGGATTTCAACTACGAGGTGTCGCGTTCGCTGGCCGCCTGCGAGGGCGCGGTGCTGGTGGTGGACGCGACGCAGGGTATAGAGGCCCAGACGCTGGCCAACACATATCTCGCGCTCGGCAACGACCTTGAGGTGCTGCCCGTCCTGAATAAAATCGACCTGCCGGCCGCCGACCCCGCGCGCGTCATCCAGGAAATAGAGGACGTCATCGGCCTGCCGGCCGCCGACGCTCCCCGGATATCGGCCAAAACCGGTCTGAACGTCGAGGAAGTGCTTGACTATATAGTCAGCGGCATCCCCGCGCCCAAGGGCGACGCGGGCGCGCCGCTGCGCGCGCTGGTGTTCGACAGCCGCTACGACGCTTATAAGGGCGTTGTGGTCTATGTAAGGGTATTCGACGGCACGCTCAGAACAGGTATGGACGTGCGCATGATGTCAACAGGCACGCTGTTCACGGTGGTCGAGTGCGGTTATCTTATGCCCATAGGAAGCCGCCTGTCGGACGAGCTTACCGCCGGCGAGGTCGGCTATTTCACGGCGTCCATCAAAACGGTGAGCGAAACCAGCGTGGGCGACACCGTGACCGAAGCGGAGCGCCCGGCCGGCGGCGCGCTTCCGGGCTACCGCAAGGCGCAGCCCATGGTGTTTTCGGGTATCTACCCAGCCGACGGCGCGAAGTACCCCGACCTGCGCGAGGCGCTTGAAAAGCTGCGGCTCAATGACGCGTCGCTCACGTTTGAGCAGGAAAGCTCGGTGTCGCTGGGCTACGGGTTCAGGTGCGGGTTTCTGGGGCTTCTGCACATGGAGATCATCGGCGAACGGATCGAGCGCGAGTATAATCTCGACATAATAATCACAGCCCCGAGCGTTATTTACAAGGTGCTGTTAACCGGCGGCCAAACGGAATGGGTGGACAACCCGCTCAAATACCCAAACCCGTCGGTCATCCTGCACACCGAGGAGCCGTTCGTCAAGGCCGTTATACTAACGCCGTCCGACTATGTAGGCGGCGTCATGGAGCTGTGCCGCGAGCGCCGCGGCGTATACTCCGACATGCGCTACATCGAGGGCGGCCGCGCCGAGCTGCACTACGACCTGCCGCTGTGCGAGATAATCTATGACTTCTTCGACGCTCTGAAATCGCGTACCCGCGGGTACGCGTCGCTCGACTACGAGCTGTCGGACTACAGGAAGTCGCCCATGGTAAAGCTCGACGTTTTGCTCAACGGCGACCCGGTGGACGCTCTGAGCTTCATCGTCCATTCCGAACGCGCATACGCGCGCGCGCGCCGTATAGCTGAGAACCTGAAGGCCAATATACCGCGCCAGATGTTCGAGGTGCCCATACAGGTGGCCATAGGCGGCAAGATAATCGCGCGGGAGACGGTCGGCGCCATGCGCAAGGACGTGCTGGCCAAATGCTACGGCGGCGACATCACGCGCAAAAAAAAGCTGCTTGAGAAGCAGAAGGAAGGCAAGAAGAAAATGCGCGCGCTCGGCTCCGTCGAGGTGCCTCAGGAGGCGTTTATGGCCGTGCTTAAAGCGGAGACCGAAAAAAGCAAATAACATGGAAGGGTAAGGCCCGCTATGACGTCGTTCACGCTGAAATGGATAGCCATGCTGTCCATGCTTATAGACCATATAGGCTTCGCGCTTGTGCCGGGCGGCACGCCGGCGTATTACGTCTGCCGCGCTATCGGGCGGATGGCCTTCCCGCTGTTCGCGTTCATGCTCGCGGAGGGCTTCTTTTACACAAAGGACGTCAGGAAATACCTGCTCAGGCTGTCCGCGTTCGCGGTGGCCAGCGAGCTGCCGTTTGACTGGTTGCTCTATGGGTCGCTGTCGGACATGAGACGCCAGAACGTGCTTTTGACGCTCGTTATCGCCCTGCTCGGCATGTGGATGTTTGACGGGTTCGCGGCGCGCGGCATGAAGTGGGCGGCGCTGCTGTCCATGCTCGCGGCAGGCGCGGCGGGCGTCCTGACAAGCGCGGACTACGGGGCGTTCGGCGTTTTGCTGGTGTTCATATTTTACAGATACCGGGGCGAACGCCGCGTTATGGCGGCGTGGTTCTCTGTAGCCGTATTGCTGTACTCCGCCATGACCGCGCTGCCGGCGCCGCCGGCGGGACGCGTCGCGGCGGCCGACGCCCTGCTGATGAGCTTCGCGCTGTTCGCGCTGGCGCCCATACTGCTCTATAACCGGAGCAGAGGCTATGATTCCCGGTTTTTGCGGTATTTCTTCTACGTGTTTTATCCCGCGCACATGGCCCTCCTGTGCGCCATCCGCGATTTTATCGTTTGATATACGGCGCCGATAAACACGGGGGAACGGCGGACGCACACTGTGCGTCCCTACAGGGGGTGTCCCCGCACCACCCCGTGTAGGGCATTGTGGCGAAATAAACGGCGGACGCGCAATGCGCGCCCCTACGGGGGTTGTGGATTTCGCGGGGTAACGGTGTGGCGTGCCCGTAGGGACGCACAGTGTGCGTCCGCGTGTTATGGCGTGTCCCCTGCCGCGGCGGGGATATTTAATACGGGGTCACGCTTTGCTTGAAATGGCGGGGTATAATATGCTATAATATGCCAAGGGGCAATAGGGGGATGAA
>WRLW01000224.1 GCA_009777435.1 Oscillospiraceae bacterium
ACCTGATACTCGACCGCCTCACGCGGCATCCGCAGACGGGCGACCGTATGCTGCTCGGGCGCACGCTCCAGACGCTTGAGCGCAACGTTTTGGAGCCTATGCGCCGCCGTTACGGCACGCGCGTCGTGTCGCAGTCCGACAGCAAGGGCGTTGTGCGCATAGGGGGCAGGCCCTTTTACACAGCCGGCGCGGGCCGCAGGGACGACGCCGAGAAGCTTCAGGGGCTTGGGTTAGTGTACGCTTACGGCGACGAGATTACCACATGGCACCCCGATGTGTTCCAGATGCTCAAAAGCCGCCTGAGCTGCGCCGGAGCGCGCTTCGACGGCACCTGCAACCCCGAGCATCCGGCGCACTGGCTGAAGGCGGGGCTGCTCGACCGGCCCGACTTAGACGTTAAGCAGTGGCACTTCACCATCGACGACAACCCGTTTCTGCCGCCCGACTATGTGGCCAACCTGAAGCGCGAATACGCCGGCGTGTTCTACGAGCGCTACATACTCGGGCGCTGGGTGCTGGCCGAGGGCCGCGTCTACCCGATGGTGTCCGAACGCCCGGAGGAATTCATACTGCGCGGGCCGGCGGACGCGTTCGGCACGCCGCGCGGGCCGGCCTGCAGGTGGTACATATCGGTCGATTACGGCACGGTCAACCCCTGCTCGATGGGCCTTTGGTGCGTGTTTAAGGCCGGCGGCGCGGGGCCGCAGGCGGTCAGGGTGCGCGAGCTTTACCACGACAGCCGGCGCGCGGGCGGCCAAAAGACCGACGAGGAGTATTACGGCGACCTCAAGGCGTTGGCCGGCGGACTGCCAATAAGGCGCGTGGTGGTTGACCCGTCGGCGTCGTCGTTTATACAGGTCATACGCCGCCACAGGGAATTTCCGGTCTGGAAGGCCGACAACAGCGTGGCCGACGGCATCCGCGTGACGGCCGGGCTGCTCGGCGCGGGGCGTCTGAGGTTCCACGAGTCCTGCCGCGACACGCTGCGCGAATTCTCGCTCTACCGCTGGGACGACGGCAAGAGCGCCGACGCGCCGCTGAAGGAGAACGACCACGCTATGGACGACATCCGCTATTTCTGCAACACCATAATGACCCGCGAAACACTTTAGAGAGGATGAATCATAAAATGTTCAGCCTGTTCCAATGGATCCGCAAGCTGTCCGGCGACCGGCCGGAAGCGCCCGCGCCGGCGGCGGCCGGCGGTATGGAGTCCGCCATAGAGCAGTGGGCGCGCATGTACCGGGGCGGCGAGGCCGGCTCGCTCGGGCTGCCCGCCACCATAGCCGCCGAATTCGCGCGGTTGGTCACGCTTGAGATGCGCGTCAATCTGTCCGGCTCGCCGCGCGCCGACTTCCTGTCGGCCCAGCTTCGCAACTTTTTGAGCGGCATAAGGGTTTATGCCGAATACGGGTGCGCGCTGGGCGGCGTTGTGTTCAAGCCCTACGCCTGCAACGACGCGCACGGGAAAAGCATCAGCCGCATCGTGGTTGACGCCGTGCAGGCCGACTGCTTCATACCGACCGCGTTCGACACGTCGAACCGCATGACCGGCGCCATATTTATAGATCAGCTTGAGCGCGACGGGCGGCTTTTCACGCGCCTTGAGAAGCACGAATACGCCGCCGGCCGCCACACCGTGACCAACCGCGCGTTTGCCGCGCCCGCTCGCGGGACGGCCGGTTCGCAAAATGACTTCACGCCCGTCTCGCTGTCCGCCGTGCCCGAATGGGCCGCGCTTGAGCCTGAGATGACGGTCAATAACGTTGACAGGCCGCTGTTCGCTTATTTCAGGGTGCCGTTCGCCAACCCGATAGACCGCCGCTCGCCGCTCGGCGTGTCGGTATTCTCACGCGCGGCGGCGCAGATAGCCGACGCCGACGCGCAATACGCGCGCCTTATGTGGGAGTTCGAGGGCGGCGAGTTGGCCGTTGACGCCGAGGAGGGCTTCGTACTCGACGGCGCGTATCCGGGCGGTCTGGGGCGCGGCGGCGGCCCTCTGCCCAAGAACCGCGCGCGGCTGTTCAGGGGCGTTTGCTCAAGCGAGCGCGATTTCTACCGCGTGTTCTCGCCCGCGCTGCGCGACGCGTCGCTGCTGAACGGGTTCAACGCCATACTGCGCATGATCGAATGGCAGTGCGGGTTGGTCTACGGCACGCTGTCCGACCCCAGGCTGGCCGAGCGCACGGCGCAGGAGGTAAAGGCCAGCAGGCAGCGCTCATACGCCGCCGTACTTGATATCCAATACTCGCTGCAATACGCGCTCGACGACCTGATATACGCCATGAACGCGCTGGCCACGCTGTACGGCATGGCGCCCGAGGGCGAGATCGACGCGGCCTACGAGTGGGACGACTCCATAATAGTCGATCCCGAAAGCTGGGTGGAGGGTATGCGCCGCGACACCGAAATTGGGCTGCTGCGCCCTGAGCTGTACATCGCCAAAAAATACGGCGTTACGCTCGCGCAGGCGGCCAACATGATGGGCGAGGAGGTGAAAAAATGACCGTACACACCGAGGAAAACGTGAATCCGCAGTCCGGGGGCGCACATCCGCCTGACGGCTGCCCGGCCTGCGGGCAGCTATCGGAGCGGCTGGCCGCCGCCGAGCTGCGCGCGCAAGAGCTGCTAACCGCGGCCGCCGAAGCGGCTGAGGAGACGCGGCTGCCCGTATTCGCGATGGCCGCGGGCGGCCCGTCCCGCGCCGCGCCGTCGCGGCGGGATCGCATCAACGACGCATTGAGGGCGTTGGCAAGAAGTTAAAGAAACTTGTTTCTTTTACTTCCGCTTCGCGCAAAACATCGCGGCGCTCAGAGCAGGCAAAGAAACAAAAGTTAACTTCGCCAAAACAAAAAAGGAGGACTTTACGCATGAACAGAGAGCAAGTAGAGGCATTGATTCAGGAGCAGATTATCGAGTCTATCGCGCAGGACGCGCCGCAGCAGTCGGTATTTATGCGGCTCGCGCGCCGTCTGCCCGACATGACCGGCAAGCCGGCGCGCCCGCCTGTGCTGGGTCTGCTGCCCATGGGCCACTGGGGGGGGGGCGGTACCGGCGGCAAGGCCGGTT
>WRLW01000225.1 GCA_009777435.1 Oscillospiraceae bacterium
ATAGTCCTTTTTATAGCGCTGCTGTGCCTTACTTGCATCATGCCCTTCGTCCATATCATAGCCAAGAGCTTATCGTCCAGCCGCGCGGTGCTGAGCAAAGAGGTTTTTTTCTGGCCTATCGAGGCTAATCTGGATTCCTATACCCGCGTATTAAACAGCGACATCATGACGCGGCAGCTCGGCTTTACCGCGATTATCACCCTCGCGCAGACCGCGCTGAGCCTTTTTGTCACGGCGCTGTGCGCGTACCCGCTGTCACGGCGCTATCTGCCCGGACGCTTTATAATAACGCTTTTTGTGATGATAACCATGTATTTTGCCGCGGGCCTGATCCCGACGTATCTGTTATACAAAGACCTCAGCTTGCTGAACACGGTTTGGGTGCTGATTTTAACCGGCGTTTTCTCCGCCTACAATATGCTCATTCTTCGCACCTATTTTATGAACGCCATACCCGAATCGCTGGAGGAATCCGCTATCATTGACGGCGCCTCGCATTTCCGTATTTTTTCCCAGATCTGGGTGCCGCTGAGTATGCCCGTGTTCGCCACGCTCGCGCTGTGGGTCGCCGTGGCCCGCTGGAACGCTTACGCGGACGCGATGTACTTCACCACGAGCCGGCAGCTTCAGCCCATCCAATATCTGCTATACAACATGATCCTGTCTGCCACGCCCAGTGAAAGCTTCACGGCCGAGTCGCAGGCGGGGATCGCCCAGCTCTCGGCGCCCGAGTCGCTGCAAAGCGCGGCCATTATGTTCGTCACGCTTCCCATACTGGTGATTTACCCGTTTTTGCAGAAGTATTTTGTTAAAGGCGTAATGCTGGGAGCCGTCAAAGGCTGATTTGTGATATGCGCATACGGCGTGTATATAGATAAAAAATAGGGAGGATTACAAAATGAAAAAACGCGCTATTATCGTTATGCTCGCGGCGCTCATGCTGTTAGCCGCGGTCACGGCCTGTGCGAGCGATTCCTCAGAAAGCCCCTCAGGCGGCTCCCAAGGCAGCGGCGGCAGCGGCGGCGATTCATCGCCGGCGACGCCCGCCAGAGACCCCTCGCTCTCCTACAGCGGCTTTAATCCCGCAGATTACGGCATGGAGCCCTTCGCCAGCCCCGTAACCATCCTCATCCCGGTGTTTGACCGCGCCCGTGACGACGCGCCGGACGTGGCCAACAACTACTACACCAGATGGGTCAATGATAACTTCGGCAAAGCCTTAAACGTGACCGTTGAGTTTGTGCCCATTGTCCGCACCGATACGATGGGTTCGTATAACCTGTTGCTCGCGGGCGGCGACTGGCCGACGGTATTCATGGAATACGACTGGCCCAAAGTGACCCAGTGGGCGGCCGACGGCGCGCTGGGAGAGATTGATATCAACGCCTTTGCGCAGACCGCGCCGACATGGTTTGAAAAAGCGGGCGGACAGTCCATGTTCGACATGTTCCAGGTAAACGGTAAGTATATGCTGGCCCCGGCGCTGCGCCCCTACTGGGACACCAACTATACTTATGTGAGATTCTACCGCAAGGACTGGTTTGAAAAAGCCGGCATCGAGCTGTTCACCACATGGGAAGAGTATGTTGAAGCCCTTGAGCTGTTCGTGGAGCTGGGATACACCAACGGCAAGCCCATACTTCCAAAGAAGCCGTTTACCGAGAACTTCCAGTTCTATAACGACAGCGAATGGCCCCGCGACGAGGAAGCTTGGGTCATGTTCTCCGACGTTAATGTTGCGAGCCTCCCCGCTAATGGCGCCTACAACCTGCTGAAAAAAGAGAATATCCTGTACAACAAGGGTCTGTACAGCGATGAGTTTGAGCTTGACGTCGAGGGCGCGGGCAGCGCCGTGCAGGCTATCGCGGACTTCATCAACGGCGAAAACTATCTTTATGAGAACTACTTGGCCGCCGACATGCCCGACTTAACGGCGTTCTTCCAAAACAACCCCGACGCTAAGCTCGGCGTTGTATACAATAACACCGTGTTCGACCCGTGGGTAGACTCGATGGGTTACAGGGTCGTGCCGCAGGATCGCGCCACCAACCCGGCCGGCTTCTTCGTGGGCTTCTCCGACCAAGCCACCGCCGACGAGCTTAAAGCCGCTTGGCTGTACATGGAATGGATGGCGCAGCCAGACGTTCTGGACTACATGCAGTGGGGCGAGAAGGATAAGACCTATACCGTAAACGCCGACGGCAGCCGTGAAATGATCGGCTGGGAGGATCAAGGCGATTATTGGATGGGCTTTAGCAACAACAAGGACTACTGGGCCATCGTGATCGAGGTTCGCCTGACCGGAACCATTGAGGAAACCATCGCCGCCATCTCGCCCAAGGGTATTCCCCAGGATTTAACGCAAGAGCTGATCGACAACTATTATTTCCAGCGCGCTCAAGCCGACGCGGGCCTGTACTACTGCGATCCGTTCTTCTCGGTCGATATATCGTCGGTCAGCGAATATGCGGGCGCTTTGAAGGGCCTGTTCCAGGAATACGCGACCGCGCTTGTGAAATGCGACCCGGCTCAGTTCGACGCGCTGTATGAGCAGTACGTCAAACAGTACAAGGAAGCGGGCTTCCAGGAGATCATGGACGAGCGTCTCGCCGCCTATAAAGCGGGCAATTCCAGCAAGCTCCCCGACATATCGGCTGGCCGCGCTCCGTTTGTACCCTATGACCATACCAAGGTCACAAGCAACAAATACACCATCAAGTAGAACAGACAAAATATCCCGAGGCCCTCTCATACACGAGAGGGCCTCGGCCTGTCCGCGGGCAATATAAATACCAAAAAATAAGCAGTGTTAAAGGCGTCAACTTATGCCCGAAAGATACGAAATACACAACAGAGCCGAACACTCCGAAACGGAGCGGCCCAAAAGGAGAATCCTGACTCCCAAAAATAGGAAATACTATATTCTGTGGAGGAAGCAAAAATTGAAGTCAATTTTTTCCGTGCTTACCGCGTTATTCCTGACCCTTACGGCCGCCGCCCCGACGACCGAAGCCGCGACGGTCGATAAAAGCGCCTAT
>WRLW01000226.1 GCA_009777435.1 Oscillospiraceae bacterium
TTCTGGTGATATTGGCTCCCAAAGCAATGTAGCTGTCCCACCCGTCCAAAGGTTGACAGCTACATAGCTTGATTCCGAGGCGGCGTGTCGGTTTCCGGCACGCTTCTTGCTCCTTTAGTATAACATACCCGCCGGTAATGTCAAGCGTCGCCCTCTGTTTTTCACAGAGGGCGCTTTTTGATGGGTGATGACTATGTTTGTAATTCCGCTCACAACAGAGCCGAACCAGACCTTCCAATGCGCTGTACCTATTGACGGGCAAAACCGCAGGCTCACCTTTGGGCTTCGATATAATGATGTCGCGGGATATTGGAGCATGAGTATTTACGATCCCGAGCAGCGGCGGACTCTCATTGACTCATTGCCTATATTGGCAGGTGAGTACCCGGCCGCAAACCTGCTCGAACAGTATGCCTATCTCAATATCGGCAGCGCGGTTGTCGCGGAGACCGGCGCGTCCGACAAATACGCGAATCCGGACGATACGACGCTGGGGAAAAGTTATCAATTGGTGTGGGGTGACTCCATTGAGCGAATACAGCGAAACCACGCTTTACAGCAGACGGTATAAGCTGATCATCGGCACGGGCGACGCAAACGGCATAGAGGTATCAAGCCTGCATTGTTCGTTCAGCGTCGAAAAATCCATGAACGCCGATCCGAACCCGTCGGTCGTCCAGATATTCAATCTTGCCCCCAACACGCGAAACAATATATTAACGAACGGCGTCCGGATTATCATTGAGGCCGGTTACGACGGGTCGCAATATGGCCTTATTTTCGACGGCGATATTGTGCGCACACTGAAACGGGCGGATAACGGAATCGACAAAATAACGGAGATCATAGCTCAGGACGGCGACGTGTTTCTGAACAGCGGATTTATAAGCGTATCATACGCCGCCGGGCAAACCTCAAGGGATGTAATCGAGGGCTTCGCCGGCATTGCGAATTCCGACGTGTCTGTCGGCAGCGTCTCCGAAAATCTGAGCGGCACGCGGCTCGCGCGCGGCAAGGCCATATTTGGCCAGCCGAAGGATTACGCCCGGAAGATTGCCAAAGGCGAGGGCGCGCTGTTCTACGTCTGCGACAGGAAAATCAATCTTGTCAAGCCCGCGGACTTGTCGAAAGACGAAATCGTCAGCCTGTCTCCGGGCAGCGGGCTCATAGGGACGCCGGAACAGGCCGAGGACGGCGTGAAGGCCAAGTGTCTGCTTAATCCGCTGCTGAACCTAAACAAACTCGTATACATAGACAACGACCTTGTGCGGCAGGACGTGAAGGCCGGCGCGCTGAGTACCGGCGTTTATAAGATCATTGCGCTCGCGCACAAAGGCGATACGCGCGGACAGGATTGGTACACCGAATTCACGGGTATTGCGCAGCCGGGCCTTATACCGCAGACAGGGGCCTCATTCAGCACATAAAGGAGAGTGACGCTTTGAGTGTCGGCATAAAAGAACGTCTCGGCAATGCCGAAGAACAGCAGCACGGCGCCATTGAAAAGCAGTTGATAAACGCGCGTGTCGCCATGCCCGGTATTATCGTCAGCTTTGATCCGGGGAACCAAACCGCAGCCGTGCAGCCTGCTATTACCGAGAATGTACAGATCGGCGGTGATCCGGCAAAGGCAATGAATCTCCCTATCCTCACCGACGTCCCCGTACAGTTCCCGCGCGCTGGCGGCTACTGCCTGACTTTTCCGGTAAAACGGGGTGACGAATGTCTGTTAGTATTCGGTGATATGTGCATTGACGGCTGGTGGCAGTCCGGCGGCGTACAGGATCAAATGGAAACGCGCCGCCATGACCTCTCTGACGCTATGGCCGTTTTGGGAGTAACCAGCGTCCCCAACGCCGTCACGAGCTACGCGACCGATTGCGTGATGCTGCGGAACGAGGGTATGGCGGCCTATATCAAAATAGACGACGGCAGCGACATCACGGTCGTAACCAAAGCGAATGTTAATATATCCGCGTCCGCCGATGTAAGTATTTCAGCCGCCGGCAACATGAAACTCACGGCGGGAGGCACGCTGACGCTGACGGGGGCTGCTGTCAATATAAACTAATAAAAGGGGATGACGGTTATGCCCGCAGCGGCATGTATTTCCGGCGGTATTAAGGGTATGACCGCCGGCGAGCATTCGGGGCATCCTATCCCGCACGGCCCGTTACCTATAACCGGCTTTATATCCGGGAATGTTTCGGCGAATGTATACATCAACGCTCTGGCCGCCGCGACAATCGGCAGTATCACCACCGAGTATGACGGTTGTTGCGGTACGAGCCGCGGCGCCGTGGGCGAAGGAAGCTCCACAGTATTCATAAACGGCAGACCGGCCGCGCGGATAGGCGATGCTGTCAACGTGCATAACGGCGCCGGGGAAGTCACGGATGGCAGCCAAAATGTTTATATCGGAGGCTGAGAAATGCGATACCGAAAGCTTGATGAAAACGGGGATTATATGTTTGGCCGCCGCGGCCATTTCCATCATGACGCGGCGGCGGTCGCTCAGGCTGTGAAAACACGTCTCGGCCTCCTGCGGGGCGAATGGTGGGAGAACACCGAGGACGGCCTGCCACTGTTTCAGGAAATCCTCAACACCTTCCACACTACCGAATACGGAGCCGATGGCGTTGACCTGATCTTTTCGGAGCGTATTCTGGGCACAAAGGGCGTCTCCGAGATCCTTTCCTTCGACAGCCGCGTAGATATGTCCGCGCGCTCCTACTCGGCGGTCTGCGTAATACGAACCGTTTTCGGGGATGCGTTCAACATTCAGATTAGCGGCAAAGGCCACGAGCCGCTCAATATTACGAGTTAGAAGGGGGAAATTTTGTGCCGTATGTAAAGCCTTCCATTGATGAGAGCGGTCTCCATATCCCCCTTTATGCGGATATCCGTGACGATTTGGTTCTCCAAGCGCGGAGGATTTTCGGCGCCGACGTCTACCTTGACCCCGACAGCCCGGATTATCAGCTTATTGCTGAATATTCCGATAAGCTGCACGAC
>WRLW01000227.1 GCA_009777435.1 Oscillospiraceae bacterium
TTTCATAGTTCCCTCCCCCGCACGGCGCACATACGCAACCCATTGCGCATTTCAATTATACGCAATGGGTTGCGTATTGTCAAGAGGTTTATTGGTGAACTAAATAACCCTGATGCCTCGAACACCGCAAGCCTGTCTTTTTTATTACTCCGTGCGCAGGGCGACGACGGGATCCTTGTTGGCGGCCACCCTTGACGGTATCAGGCCCGCCAGCAGCGTCAGCCCCATGCTGAGAAGCACAAGCACGACGGCCCCGGCCAGCGGCAGCACGGCGATGTTTGAAACGCCCGAGACGGCTTTGATGATAGCGTTGGCCGGTATGGTCAGCAGCACGGTTATAAGCACCCCGAGCATACCGGCAGTGAACCCGACTATCATCGTTTCGGCGTTGAACACCCTTGAGATATCGCGCTTCCTCGCGCCGATGCTCTTCAAGATACCGATCTCGCGCGTCCTCTCAAGCACCGACACATATGTTATTATGCCTATCATGATGGACGACACCACAAGCGAGATGCCCACAAAGGCTATAAGCACGTTGCTTATCATATTGATAATGGTCTTTACCGAGCTCATCATCAGCCCGACAAAATCCGTGTAGCGTATGGAGCCGTCCTCATTTGCCTGATTGTAGTCGCTGATAAACGCTTCGATGGCTTCTTTGGCCTCAAAGTCTTTTGGGTATATGTTTATGGTATCCGGCGTATCCGTATCCACGACGCCGAGCAGCGCGAGGTTGCCTTCATAGGTGGCGGAGGATGTGGCCGAGTAATTCGCCAAAACCTCCTGCTGTTCGTCGGGCGTCAGCGTAGCCAGATATGCCTTTACCTCGTCCGACAGCGAGTCCATATCAACGCTTTCCTCGTCGCCGTCGGAAAAGGGCTTGCCTGTAAATATATCGGTTTCGGCATCGGCCTTTTGCCCCTTAACAAGCTCGGACGCGTTGACCTGGCTGATGATATGCTCGGTCAGCGAGCTAAGATAGCCTATCGCGCCGGTAATCGCGGTCATAGACGAGTTCTCCGACGGGCGTATGATACCGACTACGGTTATGTCCATAGCGCCGTCGAGGACGTCTCTCATGTAATCCTCGTCCTTGCTCATATCCACCCATGAATTATTTGTCTTTTGGTAGAGGTCGGGGCTGAGAACCATTTTATATGCCAGCCCCACCAGCTCGTCGTATGTGTATTCCGATACCTCGGCGGAGAATTCGCCGCCCTCGCGTATCGCCGTCATCATTTCGCCGACCTCATCCGGGTCTTTCAGGCCCAGCGCGTACAGCGCGTAGTCGATAATCTCGTTATGCTCGTCAACAATAAGCACCACTTCGTTTTTCTCGCGCGCCCAGCGGCCGGCCAGAACGTCGTATTGGGACTCCAGCAGCGCATAGTTGTCGATCATTTCCGTCCAGATGTTCATTCCCTGACCCATCATTCCCATGCCGCCGCCCATAGCCATGCCGCGCATCATATCGGACGGGTTGACGCGCCGTATATCGCCGCCGGACTCGTAGATGTTCAGGTTTATATTATAGACGTATGAAATGGCGTTCACGAGCGGATCCAGCTCGTCCTTGCTGTCGTCTAAATGCCGCTTGAACGCTTTAAGGTCGTTATCCTCTCTGCCGGACAGCATGGCCTCGAACATGCCGCTCATAACGTTGTGTGAATAAATCATATCCGGCTCGTAATGCTCGCGCACACCCTCCAAGCCGCGCATGGCCGAGATGATGGCCGACATGTCGGCGACCGTGCTTTCTATGCTTATGGGGTATGTGGACAGCGTGTCCTCCTGCACCTTGCTTATGAAAGCTTGCAGGCCGCTCGACAGCGCCAATATCAGCGCTATGCCGATAATGCCGATGCTGCCCGCGAACGCTGTCATAAACGTCCGGGTTTTCTTGGTCATAAGGTTATTCGCGCTCAAAGACAGCGCCGTAAAAAACGACATGGAGGTTTTGTCCCGGCTTCCTTTCGTCTTTTTTTCGGCGGCGGTCTGCTCCTCGCCGGCGTCGTAAGGGTTGCTGTCGTCCACTAACCTGCCGTCAAACAGCTTGATGATTCGCGTCGAATATTTCGACGCCAGCTCGCCGTTGTGCGTTACCATGATAACGAGCCTGTCAAGCGCGATCTCTTTTATCAGCCCCATTATCTGTTCGCTCGTGCCCGAATCCAGAGCGCCCGTCGGCTCGTCCGCAAGCAGTATGTCGGGGTTGTTGACAAGCGCCCGCGCTATCGAAACGCGCTGCATTTGGCCGCCCGAAAGCTGGTTCGGCCTTTTATGGAGCTGGTCGGAAAGCCCTACCTTCTCCAAAACCTCGGCCGCTCTCCTGCGCCGCTCGGACTTCGACACGCCCGAAAGCGTCAGCGCGAGTTCGACGTTGCGAAGCACCGACTGATGCGGGATTAAATTATAGTTCTGGAACACGAAGCCTATCCGGCGGTTGCGGTAGGCGTCCCAATCGCCGTCTGTGAAGTCCTTTGTTGATTTCCCGTTGATTATAAGATCGCCGGAGGTGTATCTGTCCAGACCGCCCAGCAGGTTGAGCATGGTGGTCTTACCGCAGCCGGACGGGCCTAAAACCGACACGAACTCATTCTCCCGGAATTTCAGGTCGATGCCCTTCAGGGCTTCGATGACCGTCGCGCCCACTTCGTAATTCTTGGTAACGCTTTTAAGTTGCAGCATATGGCCGTTATCCTTTCGTTTTGAAATTCACTGCCCCAACGGGCTGTCGATTATGCACTTAGGCGCGATTTCCGCCAGCTTGCCCGTAATGCGGACATATTCCTTCGCGTCATGCTCACCCAAAAGGTTAAGCAGCTTCGCGGCGACCCCGATCACGTCCTGCCGGTGCTTTTCAGCCATCTTTTTTCCGTGTTCGGTAACGCCGACCAGAATCTTCCTGCGGTCGTCTTTGTTGATTTGACGGGTAATCAAGCCCTTTTGCTCCAAGCTGTTCAGCGCCGCCGCTACCCTCGCGGAGCTTACTCTCATTTCATCGCCTA
>WRLW01000228.1 GCA_009777435.1 Oscillospiraceae bacterium
CAACTCGCGTCACCTTTTTTCCAAGAACCGGCATTCGCGGATGACGGTTCTAAAAATACCCTAATATTGTACCTCAATCCCGGTCGGATAGCAACACATATTTGCGCTCCGGGCTGATCGAGCGGTAAGCCGGCCGTATGATGCGGCCTCCGAACAGCCTTTCCTCTATGCGGTGAGCGCACCAGCCCACCATGCGCGCGACGGCGAACACCGGCGTGAACAGCTCCGAGGGGATGTCGCACATCTTGTAGATGAAGCCGGAGAACAGGTCAACGTTGGCGCCAATGACCTTGGCTGTGCCGTGCCGCTTGTAGAACTCACCCGGGGCAAGCTCGGCCACATTTTTTATCAGGCCGTATTCGCCGGACATGCCGCGCCCCTCGGCCATTTTAGCCGCCTTGGCGGACAGGATCACGGCGCGCGGGTCGCTCAGCGTGTAGACGGCGTGCCCCATGCCGTAGATCAGGCCCGAGCCGTCGCCCGCCCGCTTGTCGAGCATCCTGCCCAGATACGCGCTAATCTCGTCGCGGTCGTTCCAGTCCCTGACGTTGGCCATAATCTCATCTAACATTCCCATGACTTTAAGGTTCGCGCCGCCGTGCCTCGGGCCTTTGAGCGAGCCGACGGCCGCCGACATCGCCGAATATGTATCCGTGCCCGACGAGCTGAGCACGCGCGCCGAGAAGGCCGAGTTGTTGCCGCCGCCGTGTTCGGCGTGCAGGACAAGGCACATGTCGAGTATGCGCGCCTCCTCGTCCGTATACGACGAATCGTGGCGCAGGGTGTGCAGCAGGTTTTCGGCGATCGACAGGTGTTCCTGCGGGCGGTGCAGCACAAGGCTGCGGTTGTCGAAATAATGGCTCTTGACGGCGTACGCGTGGCTGACAATCAGCGGTATGCGCGCGATAAGCTCGATACTCTGGCGCATAAGGTTGCGCGCCGAGCATCCGTCGGGTTCGGCGTCATACGAATACAGGGCCAGCAAACTGCGCGCCAGCTTGTTCATGATGTCGCGCGACGGCGCTTTGAGTATCATATTCTCGGTAAAGCCGTCCGGCAGGGCGTAGAGTTCGGACAATACGCCTTTGAACTCCTCAAGCTGCGAGGCCTTGGGCAGCTCGCCGGTCAGCAGCAGATATGCGGTTTCCTCAAAGCCGAGGCGGCCTTCGCGCTCGAAGCCGCCGATCAAATCATTGATCTCTATGCCGCGGTAGTACAGCCTGCCCTCTATGGGGATTCGCTCGCCGTCGCGCAGGACGGCGCCCTGCACGCTCCCGATGCGGGTGACGCCCGCGAGGACGCCCGAGCCGTCCGGGTTGCGCAGGCCGCGGTGGACTTGGAACTTCTCATACAGCTCCGGGTCAAATTTGTTCTTTTCGAGATAGCCGCCGCATATGGTATCTACAAAGCTGTCCAAGCTCCGGCCGCCCTTTTCAACGCTCATGGTTAACACCCTTCTGTTATATTAAAGATCGACGCGCCTTGCCCGTTTGCGCGCCCCGCGTAAAAGCAATTGAATCATTATACTTTAAGGCGGCGCGATTAGTCAAGCGAAAGGATGGGATACAAATGAGGCGCATACTTCTTATATCGGCGGTGCTGGTGGCGGTGGTGTTCCTGCTGCCCTTTATTTATATGCCGCCGCAGCCGCTTCTGGCTCAGGGACAGGCCCGCTTGGAACAGGACGGCGGCGAGGCCGGGCATGACGGCTACGCGGACGCCATCGCGGACGGGGAAGCCGAGGCGGACGCCGCCGGGCCGCCGGACGCGGAGACCGCCCGGCCCGGAGACCAGCCGGCGCTTGACGCGCGCGTGAGCCTCACGGTAAACGTGGGCGGCGAGGATGTGAGCATGGCGCTTGACGAATACATCTGGGGCGTGCTGGCCGGCGAGGAGCCGCCGACCTTCCCGGCCGAGGCGCTGCGCTCGCAGGCTGTGGCCGTGCGGAGCTTTACGCTTTATATGACGGAGCGCCCAAAGCAGGACGACGCGCACCCGGCGGCGGCGCTGTGCGATAACCCCGCGCACTGCCAGGCTTATCTGCCGCGCGGGGAAGCCATGGCCAATTGGGGCGGCGGGGAGACTGCCGAAGGCTACGCCGCCGCGCTCGAACAGGCCCTGCGCGGCACCGACGGCCAGATAATGACATATGACGGCGCGCCGATATTGGCGGCCTATTTCTCAACGTCGTCGGGCAAGACCGAGAACGCCGCCGACGTGTGGGGCGCGGAGGTGCCCTATCTGAGCGGCGTGGACAGCCCGGGCGAGGAGGGCGCGCCGAGATATCAGGCGCGGTTCGAGGTGACGCGGGACGAGTTCTGGAGCGCGCTGGGCGGCGCTTACCCCGATATCGCCGAGAGCGAAACCCCGTTTGGCAATATCGAGCGCTCGGACGCGGGCGGCGTCAAAAGCATTGAAATCAGCGGCGTTAAGGTCGGCGGCGCCGATATGCGGCGCCTGTTCGCGCTCAACTCCACCAATTTCACGGTCGCGGCGTCGGGCGGCGCGTTCATTTTCGATACGGTCGGATACGGGCACGGCGTCGGTATGCCGCAGTACGGCGCGCGCGCCATGGCGCTTGACGGCAAGCGCTACGACGAGATTTTGGAGTGGTACTATTCGGGCGCGAAGCTTGAGACCTATAATCCTTAGCGGCGGCGAAACATAGGCTGTAAAAATTTGTATATTCTCCCTCCGGCATGGAAATACTATGACCGGAGGTGCTGAGATGAACAAAAGGAAAAGCGGCCGCTTCGCGGAAATCATGACAGGCAAGGGCTTTTATGTGATCCTGTTCCTGTGTATAGCGGCCATAGGCGTATCGGGATACATGCTTTTTTTTCAGGGCGCGGCCCAAACGGAGAAACAGGCTCCGCTTGATTACGAGGAGCCGGCGGACGTCTGGCGGTATCCTGACGCCGAGGATTATTTAGACGCCGAGGCCGCGCTCGACCGCGCGGTTAAGCCCGAAATCCCCGTGGGTCCGTCTCCCGGACAGGGCGGGGGCGG
>WRLW01000229.1 GCA_009777435.1 Oscillospiraceae bacterium
TAAAAGACTATTATTATTTTTTCAGCAGCGGAGTTTGGGATAATGCGTATCAATTATACTTGGTATGTACTTACGATGATAACGACTACTCATATGAAAAAGAACGGCTTGAATCATTAGAGCTTACCTTTAACGGAGAAACCCATAGACCCATCATAACTGATACGGGGTTTAACTATCGCGCCGTTGTTACCATGTTTGGTAATCAACACTCATATGAATACGCATTGCTTGACGATGAAACGAACATGATCGCGTATGTATACGCGCAGTCAATGGGAATAGATAAATCGGTCGTTCCGCCTGAACATCGCCCAAGAGGATTCAGCCCGCCAAATGACATGCTGACTGAATTGGGAAGCTTCAATATCTATCGCTTCAAGCTCACTGATGGTATGCCCGGTTCAACGTATGTGATTCCCGGAATAGATAATGTCAGGTAATAAGCATAGCGCGGCAGAGCGGCGAAAGCGCCGCTCTGTGTTTTTGGCCGCCCGCGAAGCCTATCCCTTGACCGCCTGCACGACGACCAAAACCAAGCCGTACAGCGCCGACGCCGAGATGCCGAATACCAACACCGGCCCGGCGATGATGAACATGCGCGAGCTTAGCCCGAGCACAAGCCCCTCGCTCTTGAACTCCATTGCCGGCGACACGACGGCGTTGGCGAAGCCCGTTATGGGCACTAAGGTGCCCGCGCCGGCCGTCTTTGCGATATTGTCGAACACATGCAGGCCGGTCAGCAGCGCGCCCAGAAAAATCAGCGCGACCGAGACAAAGGCCGCCGCGTTGTCCTTCGACTGCCCCAGCGCGATTAAGGTATTCTGGAGCGCCTGTCCAAAAACGCATATCGCGCCGCCCACCATAAACGCCATCACAAGGTTGCGCAGGTGCCGCGAGGCGGGAGCCTGGCTGTCGGCTATCTTTTTATATTCGGCGTTGGTCATCTTCATAAAAAAACATTCCCTTCACATGAGATAAGGAACTGTTAAATGATAGCCTGCGAAAAAATTGCCGCCGGATTTTTGTTGTCAGGCGGGGCGGCAAAGCCGCAGGAATGCTTGCGCCTTTCAAGGATTTGCCGCTCCGCATGGCGGCAAAAAGGCAAGGCAAGATTCGCAAGCTATTGTTTAACAGTTCCTGAGGTTAATATCCCACGCGAAAGGGTGTTTTATTAGTTATGCCGATATGTCGTCCTCGGTCATGTCCTCAACGTATGGGTTGACGGTGGCGTTTATGAGCGCCGCCGTCCCCTTTTTGTCAATCACCTGATACGAGCCGCCGCCGATGGTCTTTGAGCCGGTGGGCGCGGTGCCGGAGGACGCGCCTGTGTCCATGTCCACCTTGCTCAGCTCCATGGCCAGCGCGGCCATCTCTCCCCATTTAAGGTCGGTGCGCACGTTTTCGGTAACGACGTCTTTTAACGAGGGCAACGTGAGCAGCCCGGCGGGCGTCAGCATCTTTTTTATGACCGCGCTTATTATGCCGCGCTGCGTCTCGACGCGCTGGAGATCCTGGGTGGCGTAGCCCCTGCGGTATCGCGCGAGGTGCATGGTCTGCCGCCCGTCGAGGTGCTGAAAGCCTTTTTTAAGGTCTATATGGAGATCCTGATCCGGGTCGCTGTATTTCATGTCGCGCGGTATGTCATATTCTATGCCGCCGATAGCGTCGATCAGCGATACGAAGCCGTCGAGGTTGACCAGTATCCAGAAGTCCGGCCTGAAGCCCGTGACCTGCGCGGTCTCGTCGAGCAGCCTGTCTATGTTTTTGCCGCCGTAAGCGCCGTTTATCTTCTTGACCGAGCGCGCGGCCGAGGGTATATATGTGTCCCTCGGTATGCTGACTATCGCCATGGTGTGGTTTTCAACGTCTATTGAGGCGACCATGATCGTGTCGGTGCGCGGGCCGTCGTCCGTGCCGGCGAGCAGAAAGGTGTAGACGCCACGCTTCCGCGTCTTGCCGGCGGCGTCGCCCGTAACGGGCAGCCTCTCGCCGTCGTCCGCCGCGGCGTCGCCCGTGAATATGCCCGCTATGCCCGCCAGAAAGCCGCCCAGCGCGCCGCGTTCGCTAACGCTTTCCTCAAGCGCCCAAGGGCTGTCGGGCAACCGCACGTTCGCCCTGATGAACACCGAGGCCGCCATGAACAACAGGCCCAGCGCCGCCAGCGCGACGGGCCACCTGCGCCGCCGGGGACGGCGCCCCGGACGCGGCGCCGCGCGGCCGTTTATGGCTTTCATCAGCTTCTCCCAATCAGTCTCGCCCTTATTATGCCGTCAACCGCGCCGAGCCTCTCAAGCTGGGCGGCGCTGAGGGCCTCGGTCGCGTCAAGCATGGTATACGCGTATTCGCCCTTAGAGCGGTTTATGAAGTTTTCGATGTTGATATCAAGGCTCCCGAACACCGAGGATATGTTGGTCAGCATATTCGGGATATTTTTATGCAGCACGCATAATCTCGGCGAGCCGGCCCAAGGCAGCGCGACGTCCGGGAAATTAACCGAGTTGTATATTATGCCGTATCTGATATAGTCCGAGAGCTGATCCGCGGCCATAACGGCGCAGTTGTTCTCGCTCTCCGGCGTCGAGGCCCCGAGGTGGGGTATGGGCACCACGTTTTTATGCTTAACGAGCTTCGCGTTCGGGAAATCCGTCACATAGCAAGCGGCCTTCCCGCTGTCAAGCATGGCCAGCATGTCGTCGTCCGCAACCAGCTCGCCGCGCGCGAAGTTGATGATGCGCACGCCGTCTCTCACGCCCGCCATGCTCTCGGAGTTTATCATGCCGCGCGTGTCGGCGTTGAGCGGCACATGCAGGCTGATATAGTCGCAGGTCTCGAACATGGCCTTCAGGTCGTGGCAGCGCTTGACGCCGCGCGACAGACCCCAGGCCGCGTCCACCGAAATAAACGGGTCGTAGCCCATAACGTCCATGCCCATATGCCGCGCCGCGTTGGCCACGCCCACGCCGATGGCGCCCAGCCCGACCACGCCGAGGGTTTTGCCCATTATC
>WRLW01000230.1 GCA_009777435.1 Oscillospiraceae bacterium
AGTCCGGCCTTACGGTGTATACTACCGGCGTAAGCCCTGAGGCCCTGTCTTTGGACGACGTGAGGCTCGGCGCCTGCGCGGTGGTCATAGGCAGCGAGGGAGCGGGAGTTTCGGAGTTTTGGAACGGCTTTAAGATGCTCGCCATACCCATGCCCGGACGCTGTGAGTCGCTCGGCGCGGCGGTGGCCGCCGCCCTGATAATGCGGGAGATGAGACGCGGATGCTGAAATACTGGCTTTGGCTGACCACGCTTCCCCATATCGACGGCAGGAAGATTTCCTATCTCCTGCGCTATTTCGGGTCGCCGGAGGAGATATACTACGCGCGGAAGCGCGATTTTGAGCCGCTTGAGGGACTGAGCGCCGCCGACGCGGCCGCGCTTTCGCTGAAAGAGCTGAACCGCGCGGAGCAGGTGCTGGAGCAATGCCAGCGCCTGCACATGCGGACTGTGACCGTCCAAGACGCCGAGTACCCGGCACAGCTTAGGGCGCTGGACGACGCGCCCGGAGTGCTGTATGTCAGGGGACAGCTTTCGATGCTGGCGGTCGAGCCGGCCATAGGCATAGTAGGCACACGCGGCCCGTCGGCATACGGCTTGGACGTGGCGGCGAGGTTCGGATACCATTTGTCGAAGGGCGGCATGACCGTAGTTTCAGGGATGGCGGCGGGCATCGACGCGGCGGCCCATCACGGGGCGCTGCGCACGGACAGCCCGACAGTGGCCGTTCTGGGAGGCGGCGCGGACGTCATATATCCCGCCCAAAACGAGACCTTGTACCATGATATCGTCGCGCGCGGGGCGGTTATCTCCGAGTATCCGCCGGGCACGCAATCGCAGGGCGGCCATTTCCCGCGCCGAAACCGTATAATATCGGGGCTGTCGCTGGGCGTTTTGATAGTGGAGGCCCCGAAACGCAGCGGCGCGCTCATAACGGCGGAACACGCTTTTGGGCAGGGGCGCGACGTTTACGCGGTGCCGGGCGGCATAGACGCGCCAAACAGCGCGGGCTGCAACGCGCTGATCAGGGAATACGCGACGCTTGTCACCAAGCCGGGCGACATTCTTGAGGAATATGAGGCCCGTTATCAGGTATCGCCGGCCAAACAGCCGGAGGATACTCCGCCGATGCCGCTTTCAGGCGAGAAGCGCGAGCGGAAGCCCACCGCGCCGGCTCCGCCCGCTATGGATCTGACGCCCGCGCAGGCCAAGCTGATGGCGGCTCTGGCGCGCGGCGCCATGAATACCGACGCGCTGATACAGGCGACGGGCCTTACCGCGCAGGAAACGCTGACCGAGCTGACCATGCTCGAGCTGGCGGGCGTCATAAGGAGCGCGGAGCAGGGCGTTTTTCAGCGAGTATAAGTTAAGGCAATGTGAGGGACAAACCGCATGTATGATTTAGTCATTGTTGAATCACCCGCGAAAGCCAAGACCATAGGGAAATACTTGGGCGACGGCTATCGCATCGAGGCCAGCATGGGGCATCTGCGCGACCTGCCCAAAAATGAGATGGGAGTGGATATCGGCAGCGACTTTGAGCCGATGTACCGGCCCATTGAGGGCAAGGAGACCATTATCGGCGCGCTGAAAAACGCCGCGAAGGGCAGCCGCCAGGTCTTTCTGGCGACCGACCCTGACCGCGAGGGCGAGGCTATCTCATGGCATCTCAAAGAGCTGCTCGGTCTGGACGACTCGAAGGCGAAGCGCGTGACCTTCAACGAGATCACAAAGCATGTGGTACTCGACAGCATAAAGAATCCGCGCGCGATAGACGCGAACTTAGTGGACGCGCAGCAGGCGCGCCGCGTACTCGACCGCTTGGTCGGATATAAGCTCAGCCCGTTGCTGTGGCGCAGGATAAAGTCCGGCCTGTCCGCCGGGCGCGTGCAGTCGGTGGCCGTCCGTATGGCCGTGGATCGCGAAAACGAGATACGCGCGTTCACGCCCGAGGAATACTGGTCGATAGATATTGACGTGGCGCGCGGCGGCGCCCATCAGGCGGCCGAGGCGAAGGATCGCTTCACGGCGGGCTATTTCGCGCCGGAGGGACAAAAAAAGACCGCGCTCAAGTCGCGTGAGGACGTTGACCTCGTGCTGGAGGTCTTGGAGCGCGCGCGGCTTGACGTGGCGCGCGTAGGCCACGCCGAAAAACGCCGCCAGCCCGCGCCGCCGTTTATTACCTCAACCCTCCAGCAGGAGGCGTCGAGACGGCTGGGCATGGGCGCGCGGCGTGCCATGACGACGGCTCAGGCGCTGTATGAGGGCGTCGATGTGTCCGGCCTTGGGCAGACCGGCTTGATAACCTATATGCGCACCGACTCGCTGAGACTGTCGGACGAGGCCGTGGACGCCGCGCGGAAGCTGATCGTGAAGCGTTACGGAAAGGAATATCTGCCCGCGCAAAAGCGCGTGTTTAAGAGCAAGTCACAGGCGCAGGACGCGCATGAGGCCATAAGGCCGGCCGACGCGGAGCTGACGCCGGAACGGCTGAAAAGCGACCTGACCTCCGACCAGTACAGGCTCTATAAGATGATATGGGAGCGCTTTATCGCCTGCCAGATGGAAAACGCGGTTTATGACACGCTGACCATTGACGTGCGCGCGGACGGAGGCGGGGAGGCGCACATATTCCGGGCCAACCACACCGCCGTGGTGTTCGCCGGCTATACGGCGGTCTACGAGGAAGGGCGCGACGACGATAAGGAAAACGGCGAGACGGGCGCGGCGCTGCCCGACCTGCGCGAGGGCGAACCGCTCGTCAGGCTCGATACCCGTCCCAGCCAGCATTTTACAAAGCCGCCGGCGCGTTATTCCGAGGCCACGCTCATAAAGGCAATGGAGGAGCAGGGTATCGGCAGGCCGAGTACCTACGCGCCCACGGTGTCGCATATAGTAGACAGGGAGTATTTGGTCAAGGAGAGCGGGCACCTGCGCCCGACGCCGCTGGGCGAGGTGGTCACCGGCCTGATGGTGGAGC
>WRLW01000231.1 GCA_009777435.1 Oscillospiraceae bacterium
CTCGGCCTCGGCCAGCGCCGTGCGGTCGTGCGGGCACCAGTAGACCGGCTTTAGTCCCTTGTAGATATAGCCCTTCATGGCCATCGCGCCAAACACTTCTATCTGCTTGGCCTCGAACGACGGGTCGTAGGTCAGATAAGGGTTAGCCCAGTCGCCTATACAGCCCAGCCGCTTAAAGCTCCCGCGCTGGTTCTCAACGCTGGTTTCGGCGTATTCCCTGCATTTTTCACGGAAAGCCGCCACGGAGTCCGCGTCGCCGTTATCGGCCTTTTGGCGTTTCAAAACGGCGCTCTCGATAGGCAGCCCGTGGGTATCCCACCCCGGGATAAAGGGCACGTGGAAGCCCGTCATGCTTTTACAGCGGACTATAAAGTCTTTCAGGGTCTTGTTGAGGGCCGTCCCCATATGGATATTGGCGTTGGCATAAGGCGGGCCGTCGTGCAGTATGAACAGCGGCCTGTCCTTAGTGCGCTCAAGCATAAGGGCGTAGACGTCCTGCTCCTCCCACGCCGCGAGCTGTTCCGGCTCGCGCTTGGGCAATCCGGCGCGCATCGGGAAACCGGTTTTGGGCAGATGGATCGTACCGTTATAATCGGTCGGCAAGTGAAGTCCCCTCCGCGTTTTTTAATATTTCAGAGTATTATATCACCGCGCGTATAAAGGCGCAAGGGTTTTAAGCGGCAATTTGCCAACGTGTGTGATTTGGCGCCTTATTTGCCCTGTCCATAAAATCCTGCCTTGACCTAAAAACCCGCATGGTATACAATAGGCGATATATTAAGTATTCATGTCGGGGCGACCGGAACTAAAGTCGGCTTGTCCCGTTTTATGGGGGAACGCATGAAGCTGTCTGCCTGCGTTATCGTAAAAGACCGGCACCCGCTGCTGGAGCGGTGTCTTTCGAGCATCAGGGAGTATGTGGACGAGATAATCATTACGGATTTCAGCGAAGGCGGCGGCCATACGGCGGTGGAACAAGCCGAACGGTACGGCGCCGTCATACAGCGCCGCGCGTGGACAGGCGACGCGGCCGAGGCCCGCAACGAGTCTATGGACTCGGCCTCCGGCGACTGGCTGCTGCTGCTGTGCGCCGACGAGTTTCTGCGGTCAGGCGACGGGCCGCGCCTGCGCGCCGAATGTGAAAGCGCGTCGCAGACCGGCGGCGGCGCCGCCCTGCAAATGGAACTGATATATCTGCCCGGCGGCGGGGAGACCGAGCGAACCCTCGGCATAAACATCCGGCTGCTCAGGCGCGAGGCCGGCCTTAGATTCCTCAAGCCCGTCTTTGAGTCGCCGGTGCAGCCCGAAACCGGGCTGCCGTCCAACGCGCCGGTCGCGCCGCTGATCGCGCTGTGCCGGAGCGAGCTTTCGGAGAGCGCCGCCCTGACGGATTGCACCGCCCGCCGCGTGACGGAGTACCCCGAGCATCCCACCGCGTATCTGCTGCGCGGCTTCCAATATAAGCGCGTCGGACGCCCGCTCAAGACCCTGCACGACTTTGAGCGCGCCGTTGACCTGCGCTACAGGGTGACGCCGGACGGCGCCGTCGGGCTGCCCCCAATGGACGGCTGTTACCCGTCGGCCCTGTACGACTGCGGCGTGACATGGGCAGCGCTTGGGGATTACCAGCGCGCGGTTGACCGCTTAGTATCGGCCTTAAAGGCTCAAAGCCTCACGGGCAGCGCCGGCTTCGACTACCACGACGCGCTCAGAAAGCTGGTCTCATACACAAAAACCCTGCCTGACAAGAATTCCATAGCCGTGCTGTCCCCGTTCGCGACGGACACCAACTCATTGACGCGCATGGTCAATATACTGCGCTCCGAAAGGATGGACGGCGTATTCCTGCATTTCTGCGAGCTTTGGTATAACAGAACGCGCCAGCGCGATATAAATTATATCGCCGTGCAGGTCGTTACAGGGGAATACGCCGCGGCGGTCAGCGCCCTGCTGTCGCGCTACCGCAGCGGCAAACAGGACATATACGCGTATCGCGCGCTGGTGGTCGCGCTGCTGGCCAACAAGCCGGGCATGGTGGACTCAATCGGCCACGAAGCCGTGAGCGCTCTGCTGCGCGCCTACGCGGGATACGGGCCTGTCGAGCCTTATATCGGCGCTTACATAGAGACGGCGGACTTGCTGATGAGACTGAACCCCGACGCGCCGGCCGCCGCGCGCTGGGTGGACATGGTTATGGACAATCCTGAGCTTGCCGAGAGGATGGGCGACACGCTGAGCTTACGCGACAGGGACAGGCGCGCCATACGGTGCTTCAAGCACGCGCGTATGCTGTACGGCGGCCCCCGCCCGGAGCTTCTTGTGAAGCTCGCGTTTTGCAGCTACAGGGCCGGCCTGTATGGGGATGTCGCGGAATACGCCGAGTCCGCGCTCAAGCACGGCGCGGATATGCGCCGTTTGGAGCTTGCCGTTTTCTACGCCGCCGGCGCGCTGGAGGACAGCCCGCTCAAAAAGCGTCTGACAAAGCTGCTCGAGCGCGTATAATAAAAACAACAATTAACCGGGAAGGATGAAGCGATATATGGTCAAGCTGCGCGAGTGGCTTAAATATCTGCCGCCGTTTGTCATAGCCCTGCTGCTGTTTTCGGTCATCACACAGTATGAGCAGACCATTTCCATGCTCGGCACCGTCTGGAACGCGGCCGCCTACCTGCTCGCCCGCTTCTTTATAGGCTTCGGGCTGGCTTATTTCCTCAATTTCCCCATGCGCTTCATTGAATACAGGCTTAAACTGCGCCGCTGGGCGTCGCTCAGTATCATCTACACCCTTTTATTGAGTCTGCTGGCCCTCATGGGCTGGATCGTCATACCCGCCGTCACAGACAGCGCGATGGCAATCACCGCCTCCCTCGGCAACTACTACACACAGGTCATGTCGCTGCTCGACGGCCTGCTGGTCGGTCTGCCGCCCGATACCGCCGCGGTTATCGACGACACCGTAAAGAACA
>WRLW01000232.1 GCA_009777435.1 Oscillospiraceae bacterium
ATGCGCCTTTTCTATCTCGTCGAACAGTATCACGGAATACGGCTTTCGGCGCACCTTTTCGGTAAGCCCCCCGCCCTCGTCGTACCCGACCTCTCCGGGCGGCGAGCCAATGAGCTTCGACGTCGTGTGCTTTTCCATATACTCCGACATATCGACGCGCAGCATGGACTTTTCGTCGCCGAACAGCACCTCGGCCAGCGCGCGGCACAGCTCGGTCTTGCCCACGCCCGTGGGGCCGAGGAAGATAAACGACCCTATGGGGCGTTTTGGATCCTTCAAGCCGACGCGCCCCCGGCGTATGGCGCGCGATACCGCGCCGACGGCCTGATCCTGTCCCACAAGGCGTTTGTGCAGCGTCTCCTCCATGCGCAGCAGGCGGCCGGCCTCGTCCTGCGTTAACTGCGTGACCGGCACGCCCGTCCAGCCCGATACAACGGCCGCCACGTCCTCGGCGCCGACCTGCTTATCAGTCCCCGTGCCGTGTGAGTGCCATTGCTCAAGGCCGGATTCGAGCTGCTCCCTCAGCGCGCGCTCACGGTCGCGCAGTATAACGGCGTCCTCGAAGCGCTGCGCGTTGACGGCGGCCTCCTTCTCCTTGGCGGCCTGCTCGGCCTGCTCCTCTAACTGTCTTATGCCGGCGGGCGGCGTCAGCGATATCATCCTGAGACGCGAGGCCGCCTCGTCTATCAGGTCGATTGCCTTGTCGGGCAGCTGGCGATCCGCGATATAGCGCACCGACAGCGTTACCGCCGCGAATATGGCCTCGTCGGTAATCCTAACCTTGTGGTGGGCCTCGTATTTATCACGCAGGCCGGTCAGGATGGCGACGGCCTCCTCGGAGGTTGGCTCTCCCACCTGCACCGGCTGGAAGCGGCGTTCAAGCGCGGAGTCCTTTTCTATGTGCTTGCGGTACTCGTCGAGGGTGGTCGCGCCGATGACCTGTATTTCGCCGCGCGAGAGCGCGGGCTTGAGGATATTCGCCGCGTCGATGGCGCCCTCGGCCGCGCCCGCGCCTATAAGCGTGTGCATCTCGTCGATGAACAGTATGATATTGCCGGACTGGCGAACCTCCTCCATCGCCGTCTTTAGGCGCTCCTCAAATTCGCCGCGGTATTTTGTGCCCGCGACCATGCCCGACAGGTCGAGCGTTATGACGCGTTTGCCGCGCAGCGTTTCGGGCACCTCGCCCGAAATCACCTTTTGCGCTAACCCCTCGACGACGGCCGTCTTGCCGACGCCCGGCTCGCCTATCAAGACGGGGTTGTTCTTGGTGCGGCGCGACAGTATCTGTATGATGCGCGTAATCTCGGCGTCGCGCCCGATAATGGGGTCGAGCTTGTTTTCGCGGGCCATAGCCGTGAGGTCGCGCCCGAACTGGTTCAGCGTCTTGGTGGGGGCGGCCGCGCGCCCGCGGTTGGGCGAACGCGCCGCGCCGCCCGCGACGTCGGCCATCTGCTGAGGCTCCGCGCCGATATTATTGAGTATGTCGGAGTAAAGGCGTCTCAGATCGACGCCCAGCGAGGACAGCAGCGTGCAGGCAATGGAGTCGGACTCGTGCAGTATGCCCATAAGCAGATGCTCGGTGCCGATATAGTTGTGGCTGAGCCGCGCGGCCTCGTGCGCGGCAAGCTCCAGTATATGCTTGCCGCGCGGCGTCCAGCCCTGCATGGGCAGGGCGTTGGGGTCGCCCTGCCCCATTTCCTCGGTCAGCTTCGAGCGCAGCCGCTCGGGCGAGACGCCGGACTGCTGAAGCGTTACCGAGGCTATGCCCTGACCCTCCTCAAGCAGGCCGATCAGCAAATGCTCGCTCCCGACATAACCGTGCCCAAGCTCGGACGCCGCCTGATGGGCCAGCTTCATGGCCATCTCCGCGCGCGCGGTATAATTGGATTTCGGCATATGGTAGTCACCTTCTTTTCGTGTGTTTCGGTTTATTTATTGGGGCCGAGCGCCGCGCGTATGACGCCGGCGCGTTTGGCGTCGATGTCGTTTTTGGAGGCGCCGTGATACAGCATAAGGGTCGCGCTTTGTATATCGACCAGCAGCCTGTTGAGCGCCGTGAAGGATACGCCCGTTATCTCGCCCATAGATACGCCGGCGCGTATGACGCCAAGCTGTTCCATGGCCTCGTCGAGGCCGATGAGCCGCGCGTGTGACAGAAGCCCGTAAGCGCGGTGGATCATATCGGACACGCGCGGCCCGTATTGCCGGCGCATCAGCTCGCGCGAAGCGCTCTCCGACGCGATGATCTGCTTCGTGGCCTCGGTCATGCGCTCTATCAGCTCGTTTTCGCCTATCCCGAAGCCGCTCTGGTTGGATAGCTGGTAAAGGCCGCCGAGCGCCTTTGAGCCTTCGCCGTACAGGCCGCGCACCGTAAAGCCCATTTGAGCCGCGCTTTGTATGACGCCGCGAAGCGCGCCTGTTTTGGTCAGCGCGTGCAGATGCAGCATTACGGAGGCGCGCATACCCGTTCCCAGATTGGTAGGGCACGCCGTTAAGAATCCGAGCGTTTCGGAAAACGCGTAGTCAAGCTGCCCGTCAAGCAGGTCGTCAACGCGCATCGCCTCGTCAAGGCAGGATTTCAGGTCAAGCCCGGACGCGAAGGCTTGCAGCCTGATGTGATCCTCCTCGCCGACCATGACGCTTATGCCGCCGTCGGCTGTGCGTATCAGCGCGGCGGGGCGTTCGAGGCTCGCGAACCCGTGAGATATGGCGTATTGCTCTACCAGCGACTGCCGCTCGGCGGCCGAGGCCGGCTTTTCCATGAAAAACACAGAGCCGCCGCCCGCCCGCGTCAGCGCGCCGGAAATATGGTCTATCCATTGATAGCCCCGGTTGGAAGTGTTATCGGGAAACGGAATGTTGGCAAGGTTGCGCGCCAGCCTCACGCGGCTGGACAGCGCGATGCCGCCCATAGGGCCTTCACGTTCAAGCCAGGCAGGTATCATAAGTCAGCGCCTCCCG
>WRLW01000233.1 GCA_009777435.1 Oscillospiraceae bacterium
CGCCCCAAAAGACCATCCTCTGACTCAGTTCCCAAGTGTCCCAATCCTCCGGTATTTCCTGCTCAACAAAATTCCTTATGGAGTCCTCCCACGGGTGCTTCTCCCTGTGCGCCTCTTGCTTTTCGGCGGCTGTAGCCTCCAAGTCGGGCGGCAAATACAACGTTTCGCCCAACCTCCAGTAAACGACGGCCTCCGCCCATATTTGATCCCGTTCCGCCAGCAGATCGCTAAACAGGTTCTTTCGCCTGGCCTGCACGTCAGTGACCAACGGCCAGAAGCGGCGGCCTCCGGTTTCGTCCCGCAGGCAGTCCATGTTATTCGTCGTTCCGAAGAAAACGCATTGCCTCCGCCGATCCTCCGGGAACTCGGCGTAAGCGGCTCTGTAGAAGTCGCTCTGTTTAGATATGAAGGCTTTGGCCTGATTCATCGTCACTTTGTCAAACGCGTGCATTTCCGGCACTTCAACAAGCCATTTGCCCGTCACCGCTTCAAATGCTTTGTTACCGTCGAAAGTAGCCAAGCTGTCGGTAAACCATTCCTCGCCGCCTGCCAGGTTGAAGATGATACTCGACTTGCCCCTGCCTTGCTTACCCACAAAAACAAGCATGTAATCGAATTTACAGCCGGGTACCATCACGCGAGCGGCGGCCCCTACCAGCGCCTTGCGCGTTACCGCTCTTGTATAATGACTGTCCTCGACGCCTAAGTAATCGACAAACAGCGTGTCCAGCCGCAGGTTCCCGTCCCAAGTGACGGCGCTCAGATAGTCGCGTACGGGGTGAAATTTTTGTTTTACAGCTGTCGCGATAACGGCGTCCTTCACGTCTTGTTTGCTGGGCTTGAAGCCTCTCAGCCGGGTCTCAAAGTATTTTCGGAGTTCCGTGGTGTCGGAGTCCGTCCAGTAGCCGTTTTCCGTTTTCCACGGCAAATCATCGGCGGCAAATACCCGCCCGCTGAAATCGTCACGCCGGGCGCATCCGCGCAGCTCGGGTATGTTCTGCACAAGCAGCATGATATTATTCAACGTCTTGTGATAATTCCCGTTTTGGTCTCGCGTAAGCTGCTTTGTCCAATCGTCGGCGGAGGAGCCATCGTCGCCGCCTTCATCGAGAACGCCTGCAAAATCCTCCTTGGCCATCAACGCGGAAACCTCCGCCGTCTGCGACGCTTTAGCGCACATCGCGGCGAATGACGGCAGCCGGTTACTCGGCGTCCCGTCTTTGGCCTCATCGTCAAGCTCGGTAAAGAGGTGCAGGCGCACAAGGTCAAAGCTGTTGACAAGCCTGCCGCCGCAGGGGTCGGTGGCGTGATGTGAGTATAGGAACTTGCCGTTGTCATAAAGCACGGCGCCGCCGGTAGTGCTGCCGTTTAGATATGTATAACGTCCGGGCATATCAAGTACCGGCTCATATATTCCGGGCAGCAGCTCGTCCATTGCCCTTTGTATGTCATAAACGCGGCAGAACGCGCCCACAACGCCTGTTTTGCCCTCGGGGTCTCCCTGCTTGACTGCCAAGCGCGTAAATGTCTGTGTACCCGGTAAGGAAGGCCACAGCGTGACGTCGCGCCAAGCGCCGTCAGGCCCGTACTGCTCCAGCAGGCCGTCAGCCGAGACGAAGGGCTTGTCCGCGCGGTGATAGATAAATTCGCTGTCACGGCAGCAGGAGGGCCAGTACATGAGCCGGGCGGCTTCAAAGGTAGTAGCGTCCGTCATTTCGAGCGCGATGTATCCGGCCATTTTACGGGCGCAGGGTTCATATTCATCTGCGGTGACGGTACGGTCAAGCGGGATAAGCACACGCAGGCGCGGCGCCGCACCGTGATGTTTACGCGTACTGTAGACGCAATAACCCACGCCCAGCCCGTCGAGACGCCGCAGTATCGCCTCCGTCTCCCCGGCGGGTATGTTGTCAAGGTCGAGCGTTATGACGTCCCTGCCCAGCACAGCGCCGGCCTTACGGCGCGGGCCGCTAAACGTGCCGCATACATAGCCGCCTACGTCCTTGAGATCGTCCTGCTGCCCCTTTTTCATGTTGAGATATTCCGCCAGTGTCTCGCCGCTCCGCACAGGTATCCGCAGCTTCTCCCATAACTCGGACAGCATTAGCGTCTGAGGCTGCCAGTTAGTCGAGCGGCGGCTGTTTCCATATGATATAGTTACCAGCCTGTCGTGTATCATCCCTAACCCCTAAATCCTAAATCCTAAATCCTAATTAAAAAACTCGCTTGTATAGCCGTCCGCGTCGAGCGGCAGGCCGGGCGCCCATGGGATAGGTTCTGTCATGATCCGCGCAATGGCGTCAGGATCGGCGGCGTCGCGTGCCGTATCTATAACGATCTCATCGTGTACATGAAAGACGATATTCATACCGGCGGCGTTGAGACGCTCCACCGCCAACGCCAAACAGTCGCGCGCTATAGCCTGTACACAGTTCTCGACCAGTTTGCCGCC
This sequence comes from Oscillospiraceae bacterium, assembly GCA_009777435.1. GTDB lineage: Bacteria > Bacillota > Clostridia > Oscillospirales > UBA929 > WRMG01. The sequence goes on from WRLW01000233.1 coordinate 2,453, forward strand.
GTAGGTATCCACCGGCCCCCAGCGTTTCGTCGCCTGATCCACGCCCTTATACATGATTGCGGGACGGCCCCGTTGGTTTACGCTCAGTGAAGGACTGACATAGTAAAGCTTACGTCCCGAAGGCAGGAGGATAGTCAGGCTGTCTACTCCGTTGTGATGATCGTACTCACGGGACAGATAAAGCGGCCCTACGGCTGCGCCTGCGCCTTCCGCGACTACCTTGACGGCCGCCTCCTCCATCGCGTACCACAGATCGCGGATACGTTTATTCGCCTCACGCCAACGAGATACGATATCCGGCAGCTCGGCCTCTGTCAGCCCCATATCAAGCGCTCCCATTTTCAACAGCGCGCCGGGCCCGCCCTGAAAACCCAAAGCAAGCTCCGCTACCTTCCCCTTTTGCCGGAGCGCGTATTCCGGCCTGCCTTTTACTATTTTCTCTATGGGTACGCCGAACATCTGCGACGCCGACGCCTCGTATATTTTGCCGTGTGT
>WRLW01000234.1 GCA_009777435.1 Oscillospiraceae bacterium
CGCGTTTTAACGACTGCTTTATGGAGTATATGCACTTTTAGCTGAGAGGATGGGAACATACCATGAGTATTTTTGAGGATATACGCGCGGCCCTGCAAACAGGAAAGCTTGCCGAGGTTAAGGCGTTGACGCGGCAGGCGCTGGACGAGGGAGTGGAGGCCAAGTCCATATTGGAGGACGCCTTGCTCGCGGGCATGGGTATTATAGGCCAGAAATTCAAAATGAACGAGGTATACGTGCCGGAGGTGCTTGTGGCCGCGCGCGCCATGAACGCGGGCATAGCCGTGCTTAAACCCTATCTTGCCGAGGACGGCGCGGAGGGTAAGGGCGTGGTTGTGATAGGGACGGTCAAGGGCGACCTTCACGACATCGGCAAGAATCTGGTCAAGCTGATGATGGAAGGGAAAGGGCTTAGGGTAATCGACTTGGGTGTGAATGTATCCGCCGAACAGTTTATTGCCGCCGCCCGGGAAAATAACGCGGGCATTATAGCGTGTTCGGCCCTGCTTACAACCACAATGGGCGAGATGAGGGCCGTCGTGGACGGGCTTAACGCCTCGCCGATGGCCGGCAATGTGCGCGTTATGATAGGCGGCGCGCCCGTCACCCAAAGCTTCTGCGACCAAATAGGCGCGGATAAGTACACGTCCTCGGCCGCCGACGCGGCCGACGCCGCGCTTGAGCTGTTTATAAGGTAAAGGTGTTATATATGCAAAAAATAACGGAAGCGGTCAGGGCCGGACGCGTACTGGTGTCGGACGGCGCTTGGGGCACTTTCCTGCACGAGAAGGGCCTGAAATCGGGCGAGTGCCCCGAAAGCTGGTGCGAAAGCCGGTTTGATGATATCGTGGACGTGGCCGCCCGCTATGTGCGGGCGGGCGCTGATATGATTGGAACCAACAGCTTCGGGGGCAGTTGCTTCAAGCTGGAGCATTACGGGCTGGCGGCCGGCGCGGCGGCGCTTAACGAGGCCGCGGCAAGGGCTTCACGGCTGGCGGCCGGCGCGGAGCGCTGGGTTATCGCGTCCATAGGGCCGACAGGCAAGATGCTGATAACCGAGGAAGTCACCGAACAGGAGCTGTATGAGGCCTTCAAAACGCAGGCGAGGGCCTTTGAGTCCGGCGGGGCGGACGCCGCGTGCATCGAAACCATGTCGGATATAGGCGAGGCTGTGCAGGCCATCCGCGCGGTCAAGGAGAACACGCGGCTTGAGGTAATCTGCACATTCACCTTTGAGCGTACCGTACGCGGCGACTACCGCACGATGATGGGCGTGTCTCCCGCCGAGGCGGCGAGGGCCTGCATCGGCGCGGGGGCCGATATCATCGGCACAAACTGCGGCAACGGTATTGAGCGCATGATTGAAATTGTGAGGGAGATGCGCGCCGTTGACGGCGGGATACCCATTCTCGTCCAAGCCAACGCCGGTTTGCCGCTGCTTGTTGACGGCGAGCGCGTTTTCACGGATTCGCCGGACGGCATGGCCCGGTTTGTCCCGGCGCTGATCGAGGCGGGCGCGAATATAATCGGCGGCTGCTGCGGCGCCGCGCCGGCCCACATCACGGCCATCGCGGAAGCGATAGCCCGCAGATAAGGTTTTTAGAAAGGCAGGCCGTAAATAATGAGTGATTCCAAACGCGACCCCGCGACGCTGCAAACGGCGTCGGGTATGCCTGTGATAAAGGTTATGAACGATATTATGACATTCTCCGCGCCGGAGGTTGCGCGTCTGCGCGAGCTGGGCCGGCGCGTCGCCGAAATCGCGGCGCTGCCCGAACAGGCGCGAAAGGCCGGCCTTTGGCGGCGCCATAATGATTTGGAGACCGACGAACCCGTCGTATTTATCGACCCGGAAAACGGCTGGAACGAGTGTATACCCGCCTCGCGGCTGCGCTGCGCCGCGCCGATGGCGCGCGTGTGGGAGATGTTTTTGCTAAAGCAGATATACTGGTTTGAGGTGATGAAGGACGACAAGGTGATCGAGCCTTACTTCGACGTGCCTTATTCATACTCCGACACCGGATGGGGCTTAGATCTTAAACGCGAGCATGGCGGCGGGCAGGGTTCGTTTATCACGGTCGCCGCCGTCGAGGATTACGACGCTGATTTACCCAAAATACATTTCCCGGAAATATTGATTGACCGGGCCGAGTCCGACACGGTGCTGGCTTTGGCGCGCGAGATTTTCGACGGTATCCTGACCGTGCGCCGCAAGACGGCGTGGTGGTGGTCGATGGGCATGACGCGCAACTTCATCGACCTGCGAGGTCTGGAAAATTTCCTGTGCGACATGATAACCGAACCGGATAACGTCCATAGGCTTATGGGCCTGCTCTGCGGCGGGTGGCTGAGGCGGCTGGACTTCTTGGAGGAGAACGGATACCTCTCGCCGAACTCTGACGGAACCTACGTCGGCTCCGGCGGCTTTGGCTACACAAACGGGCTTCCGCGGCCGGATTGTCTGCCGGGTCATGTGACCGCCAAGGACATGTGGGGCTTTGTGGAGAGCCAGGAGACGTCCGCGGTCGGCGCGGCCATGTACGGCGAGTTCATACTGCCGTATCATATTCAGATTGCCGAGCGCTTCGGGTTGAACTGCTACGGCTGCTGCGAGGCTTTCGACTCGCGCTGGGAGTATGTGAAAACCATCCCAAGGCTCCGGCGCGTTTCGGTGTCGCCTTGGGCCGACTGGGACACGGTGTCCGGGCTTCTGGGCAAAAATTATATAGCGTCCGTCAAGCCCAACCCCACCCCGCTCGCGCAGGGCGTTATGGACGAGGACGCCGTGCGCGCCGAGTTGGATAAGGCCGTGCGCGCCGCCGCCGGCTGCGTGGTAGAAATAATTATGAAAGACAACCACACCTTGGGAAACAACCCCCGCAACGCCGCCCGCTGGGTCGAGCTGGCCCGCGAAGCGATAGCCAAAGGGTAAGGAAGGAAG
>WRLW01000235.1 GCA_009777435.1 Oscillospiraceae bacterium
GGGGACACGCGCGTAAACCAAAAGCTCCGGTTCGCCATACGCGGCGAGCATGTCGAGCTGACGCCGGACGCGGGCCGCCCGTTTCCGGGCCGCCATATGGCCGGCGTGGTCAGCGGGAAAAGCTTCTCCGGCGGCATACTGCGCGTTACGGTATTGCTCGGCGGCGGCGCCGAGATAACGGCCAGCCGCCACGGAATTGATTTCCCGATAGAGTGCGGTAGCCGCGCGTTTGTCAGCTGGGCCCCGGAGCATACCGTGCCGTTAGGTGCAGGCCATGAGGGATAGAGCCTCGCGCGCCGGGAAGCGGCGCCCTTACCGGAGCGCGGCGCTCGCGCTTATGCCCATGTACGCCTTTACGCTGGCTTTTGTGTTCGGGCCGCTTGTGTATATGCTCGCGCTCAGCGTGATGCACCGGGGCGGCGGGGCGTCCGGCTCCTGGGGCGTGACGCCCGGGTTCACGCCGCGCGCCTATTTGCGCATATTCGAGCCTGTCTATCTGTCGATTTTCGCCCATTCGCTCAGGCTCGCGCTGCTCAGCACCGCGCTGGTGACGGTTATCGGCTACCCGTTCGGCTACTTTATGGCGAGGTTAGATAAGAAGTGGCGCGGACGCGTCATGTTTTTACTCATAGTGCCCTTTTGGACAAGCTCGCTCATGCGCTTATACGGCTGGATAATCATACTGCGCGCCGGCGGCGTGATAGAGACCGCGCTCGGCAGGATGGGTATGCTGTCCGAATCGCTGAGGCTGCTGTACACCTACCCGGCGGTGGTGGCCGGCATGGTATATGTGCTTGTGCCTTTTATGATATACGCGGTGTTCTCAAGCGCCGAAAAGCTCGACCGCGCGCACGTCGAGGCCGCGCGCGACTTGGGGGCCTCGGCTCCGAGGGCCTTTCTGACCATCAGCTTCAGGCTGACCATGCCCGGCGTGCTGTCCGGCGTGATACTGACCTTTATACCGTCGATGGGCCTGTATTTTATCGCGGATATTCTGGGCGGCAACAAGGTTGTGCTGGTGGGTAGCCTGATACAGGAGCAGCTTATGAAGGCGCACGACTGGCCGTTCGCGGCCGCGCTGAGCGTGGCGCTCACAGTGCTGACCAGCGCGCTGCTGTACGCGTACCGGCGGCTTACAAAGTCGGATAAACTTGAGGGAATAGTTTAACATAAACTTAGTTTATGTTAAACTATGTCGAGTTTCGCGCAGGGGCAGAGAGTTTACTTTTAATGGGGCGCGGACGGCCAATGGCCGCCCCTACGACCTCCATATGACGATTTTTCCTGTGTAGGGGCGCGGATGGCCGCAAAATGAGGGTTTTTCTTGTAGGGGCGCGCATTGCGCGTCCGCAGACGGCAAAAACTTAGTTTCTTTCAAACTATTGGAAAACAGGGGGCGGGTGTGTATGACGAGGAATGGGGCGGCGCGCGCGCTGCCGAGGGTGTACATCGCGCTTATACTCGCGCTGCTGTATGTCCCCATAATTCTGGTCATTGTTTACTCGTTTAACGAGGCCCGCATAAGCTCGGTCTGGTCGGGGTTCTCGCTGAAATGGTACGCGGAGCTGTTTTCCGACCGCTCGATGTTCGAGGCGCTGCGGAACAGTTTAGTGCTCGCGTCGCTCAGCAGCGCCTGCGCCGCCGTGGTCGGCACGCTGGGCGCGGCCGGGATGTCCGCGCGCGCGGCGGCCACGCGCGCTCCGCGCGTGATGGAGTATATGGCCACGCTGCCCATAATGATACCCGAGATCATACTCGGCATGGTGTTTCTCGCGTTTTTCTCGCTGCTGGGGCTGCCCTTTGGGATGCTTACGCTGGTCATAGCCCACACCTCGTTCTGCATCCCTTATGTATATCTGATGGTAAAGGCGCGGATAGCCGGGTTGGACAAGAGCTACGCCGAGGCCGCGCGCGACTTGGGCGCGGGCGGCGCGCGGGCCTTCCGCGACGTCACCCTGCCGCTCATAACGCCGGCCATCATATCCGGGATGCTGCTCTCGTTCGCCATGAGCTTTGACGACGTTATAATCAGCATGTTCGTCACCGGGGTAAGCGTCAACACCCTGCCCATAAAGATATACACGCAGCTTAAAACAGGCGTTTCGCCCAAGGTGAACGCCATGTGTACGCTGCTGTTCGCGGCTACCGTTATACTTGGGGCGCTGTCGGCATGGATTGGGCGTCCGCGCCGTCAGCGGGCCGCGAAATAAAAAAGAACGAAAGGATTGGAATTACAATGAGGAAGCTTCTACGCGCGCTTATCTTGGCGCTGGCGCTCACGGCCGCGGCCGGCTGCGGGGGAGACGGGGACGGCGGCACGCTTAACCTGTTCACATGGGAGGGCATGTTCCCGCAGGAGTTTTTGGACGGCTTCGAGCAGTCGTCCGGCGTTAAAATCAACTACGTTAACTTCGACTACGGCGAGACCATGCTCGCCAAGCTGGAGTCCTCCGGCGGCGGCGACTACGATTTGGTCATAGTGGACGACTATATAATCGAGATAGCCATAGAGAGCGGTCTGGCCCAAAGGATAGACAAATCGAAAATTAAAAACTACTCCAACATCAACGCTAATTACCAGAGGCAGTTCTTCGACCCGGCGGACGAGTACACCGTGCCGCACGGCGCGGGCGTGCAGACCATTGTCTACAACCCGGCCAAGGTGCCCATAATGATAACGGGCTACTCGGATCTGTGGGACGAGAGCCTGCGCGGCGCGGTCGGCATCATAGGCAACTACCGCGTCATAAACGGCATGGCGCTCAAAGTCCTCGGCAAAAGCTACAATACCGAGGACGGCGGCGACATACGCGCCGCCGGGGACAAGCTCATAGAGCTTGCGCCCAACATACGGCTCATAAAGGACTCCTTCTTAGAGGACGACCTGCTGTCGGGCGAGATATCGGCCGCGG
>WRLW01000236.1 GCA_009777435.1 Oscillospiraceae bacterium
TTATTTTATACGAACGGAAATCTGTCCCCGCGTATAGTCAGGATAAACACGTAGGAGGAAATATTAATGTATAAAATTGCACTCGTAGGTTGCGGTCGCATAAGCGCAAAACATATTGAAGCCATAGAAAAACTTAAAAATGAGTCGCTTGCCGAAATAATCGCTTGCTGCGATCCAAAAAAGGAACGGGCGGAAGAGGCGGCGCAAAAAACAAACTCAATCGCATATACCAACTATAAAACAATGCTAAGCGAAATCCGGCGCGATTGCGATTTAGTATCAATTTGCACTCATGCGGGGCTGCATACTTCTCAAGCAATAGAGGCTGCGGAAGCGGGCGTAAATATACTATCCGAAAAACCGCAAGGCTGCACTCTGAAATCGTGTGACGCGGCGATAAAAGCAGCGGACGAAGCGGGAATCCATTATCTTGTGATCAAGCAAAACCGTTTTAATCCAACCATCAAGCTTCTGCGCCGCGCTTTTGAAGCGGAACGTTTCGGGCGGGTTTATATGATACTTGCGAACGTGCTTTGGACAAGACCTCAGAGCTATTACAGCGCCGAGAAATGGCGCGGGACCTATGAGTTTGACGGAGGCTGCTTATCAAATCAGTCAAGTCATTATGTTGACCTCGTACAATGGTTTGGAGGCAGCGTGGAAAATGTTATAGCTGAAAGCTCAACGCAAAAAATACGGATGGAGGCGGAAGACACAATTTCGGTGGTTATAAAATTCCGCAATGGCTCCATAGGAAATATTAACGCTACGATACTCACCTACCCAAAAAACCTTGAAGGCAGTCTTACAATACTTGGAGATAGAGGAACCGTAAGGGTTGGAGGTATTGCTCTTAATAAAATAGCGCATTGGGAATTTGATTCTAAACATGAAATGGACGATGAGCTGCAAACAGTGGATACTCAGCACGATTCAGTTTACGGCTCAGGCCACTTGCCGTATTACCGTCATACATTAAATGTTCTTTCCGGAAAGGAAGAAGCTGTTTGTACAGCCAGAGAAGCCAGAAAAACTGTTGAGTTGATACAAATGGCGTATAAAAGGTAATGTGTATCGGAATCATTGACCATAATCGTTCTCTCTAACTTCTTATGCGTTCTTAAGGAGACAGCCCTCCCGGATAGAGGAGGGCTGTGTTCATATATATTTCGGTTATTTTGCGGTTATTCCGCGCCTCCTCCACAGAACACCCAGCGCCAGAATCAGCGCCGCCGCTCCAACGCCCGCGTTGCAACCGCTGCTCGCGCGCCTGTCATCAGGGTAGATCAACTCGTCATTGATGTACACCTTCGTATTGTCTCCGCTGATGTCCGCCTCGACGCTGAAAGCCCGGCCGGCGTCCGCAGCGGTCAGGCTAGTCGTGCCGTCCGTGATGGAGATACCTCCGTTTTCCGCCTCCAGCGTGAATCCGTCGCCCGTTGCAGTCGCGGTTACGCTGCCCGTAGTCGAGATTTCGATCCCCGCATTGGCTTTGACGGAGGAACCGTTGATAGACGTGATCGTCGCGTCGGCATTGCCGGTAATGATCACGGAACCAAACGCGGAGTGTATCGTCGGCGCGTTCTCGTCCCGCGTCGAGGCGTACACGCCGCCGCTGTCGATTATGACGCTGCCGTTCGCGCTGATTGCCGGCCCGACGGGTGAATCCAAAATTATGGAGCTTCCGTTGGGGCTCGTGATGGTTAAGCCGCCGAGCCCGGTGTTCCTGATGCTTTTCGCGGTTATTGCGGAGCTGTTAAAAGCGGCGGCTGCCAAGGAGCTGTCCAGGACAACGGTAATGTCATCGGCGGTGACGAAGTCGATTTCGCCGATATCGCCGCCGGTCAGCGTCAGCGTCTTGCTGTCCGCCCGCCATATCCAGCCGGGGCCGCTTGAATCGTGGTCAAGGTCGAATTGCGCTCCGCCTATGCCCATATTGTTGTTTGGATCGGCCTGCGGCGCGGCCTGCGCGATCGCGGGCTCGCCCGCGCCCGCGTCGTTCACCGCGCGGACTTTGAAAGTGTATTCCGTCCCGTTGGCATGACAGATATAAGGGTATTCTGTATTAAGCCCCGCGTCCGTCCAGTTTGCCCCATCGTCAATGGAAATTTCGTACCTGATGATCGCGCTGCCGCCGTCAAACGGGGCATCCCAGTTGAGCGTAACCCGCCTTTCGCCCGGCGTCCCCCTGAGGTTTCTCGGCGCTTCGGGCGTGAGCAGCGGGATTTCGATTCCGTTTGATTCAAGAGTTCCGTCATAATTGCCCGTGCCGGTAACTTCAGCTTTTATGGTTTTGCCCAGGTCGCTTTTCGTTATCGTGTACGAATCACCCGTCTCGCCGGTGTCGGTGCCGTCGCGCAGCCACGTTACGCGATACGTGGCTTCGGACGGCTCCAGGTATGTATCTTCTATTGTCAGCTCATCGTCTAAATCCGTGCCTCCGCTGATCGTAATACTGCCGCTGATGAGCGCGCGCCAAATATTTACCGTTATGCCCGCAGGCTGTGTGAGCGTATATTTGCCCGCGTCCGCGCCTTCCAGCGCAACGTTGCCGTCAAGGGTGACAGGCTTGTTGTCGCCCGGGTTTTCGTCGTCTATGGTTCCCGTAGGCGGGACTATTGGGCTGACATCATCACCGTCGAACACGCCCTCCAAGCTGCCGCCCGTTATGCCTACCGTCGTTTTGCCGTCATACGCTCGATCCACAGCGGTTACGCCGGTAATTGTGAGAGAGGCGGTGCCTGCTGCTACGGCATCGCTTGTGACGGATATTTCCAAATAATTATCATCGCCCGCTTTGGTCGCCGTTATCGTAAAGCTGCCCGCGCCGATTATGGTTACGGTGCTGCCGTTCACTGTCGCCACACTCATATTTGAAGAACTGTAAGATACCGCG
>WRLW01000237.1 GCA_009777435.1 Oscillospiraceae bacterium
ATGTGCCGCTCCGGCCGCCGTCGCGCCGGAGCGGCGACGGTTCGACGGCGACGCCGTAACGTCCGCTGAAGCAGGCGTCGCACAACGCGCGGCTGCTTCCGCCGCACGCCTCCCTCAGCCCCTCGATGCTGATATACCCAAGACTGTCGGCGCTGACCTGGCGGCATATGCCGTCGTGATCCAGCCGGTTGGCTATCAGGTTTTCCTCGCTGTCTATATCCGTTCCGAAGTGACACATAAACTTGAACGGCGGGGACGATATGCGCAGATGCACCTCTCTGGCGCCCGCGTCGCGTATCATGCGTATGATACGCGCGCATGTTGTGCCGCGCACTATCGAGTCGTCCACCAGAACGACGCGCTTGCCCTCCACGTTACGGCGCATCGGATTAAGCTTGAGCTGCACGGCGTTCTCCCTCTGCGTCTGTGTCGGGAATATAAAGCTGCGCCCGATGTAACGGTTTTTGTATATACCCGCCACCAGCGGTATCCCGCTCGCGGCCGCATAGCCCGCGGCGGCCTCTATGCCGCTGTCGGGTACGCCGCAGACCACAACGTCGTCCCCCGGCTCGACCGGGTGCTCGGCCGCGAGGATACGGCCCATGTTAAACCGGGCCTCATAGGCGCTCAAGCCGTCCACCACAGAGTCGGGGCGCGCGAAATAGACATACTCAAACACGCACAGGCCGGCCTTGCCGCCGTCCGAATACTTTGCGCTGAAAGTAATGCCGCCGTTTTCAAGCACGACCATCTCGCCCGGCTCCACGTCGCGCAGCAGCGTGAAGCCGCAGCTCTCGACGCCGCAGCTTTCCGACGATACTGCTATGCCATGCGCGTTTTGCCCAAGGCACAGCGGGCGGAAGCCGTTTTTATCCCGCACGGCGGCCATCTTCCCGGTGCTGCTCATGGCTATCAGCGAAAACGCGCCCTCAAGCTCCGATACGGCCTGCAGCACGCCGGCCAAAAAATCGCCTGTCTCAACGGTCTTAAACGCTATGAGAGACGAGATAATCTCGCTGTCCGAGCCTGCCAGAAAGCAAAGGCCGCGCGCCTCAAGGCTTCTCTTGATATCGGCGGCGTTGATGATATTTCCGTTATGCACGGCCGCCAGACGACCTGTCAGGTATTCGGTAACAAACGGCTGTACGTTCACAGCCGTGTTGCCGCCTTTTGTGGAGTACCGCGTATGACCGACGGCCATACTGGCCGGCGACAGCCTTTCGATGATTTTCTCCGAAAAGACCTCGTTGACTAATCCGACGTCCTTCTCACAAATGATATCGGAGCCTCGGGACACCGCTATGCCCGCGCTCTCCTGTCCTCTGTGCTGAAGCGCCAGCAAGCCGTTATATGTATGGCCGGCGGCCTCGCCGCCGCGCACGCTCACACCAAACACCGCGCATTCCTCATGCAGCTTATCTGTAAACACTTGCTTTTTCACACTCCTATTCCATTTAGCTATGATAAACCATACCGCGGTATTTGTCAAAGACACTCATAATACGGGAAAGAGGCTCGCAAAGCGCCCCTTTTGGCACGCAACCGCATATGATGTCGTGAACAAATGCCATAAAAGGCGGGTTGTTTGAAAAAACACGAAATTTCGATTGCTCCCGCCAACCAAAAAATGGCAAATTTTGAAAGGGGCATAAAACAATGGACGGCAATCACTACATGAGCGGTATGGGCGGCGACCAAATGTATGACGACATGGAGGCGGCGTACCCCGAGGTTGCCCGGCGTATGCAGCCTTATATCGACGACGCTTTGGAAACATTCATGGGCGGGCCGATTACGGAGAGCGAGATTGGGCGCATGACGTCGGACGCCGTGCATACCAGCGGCATATTGAACGACCCGCCGCGCGGCCACAGCCCGGGCACCGTATCCGATATCGCGCGGACAATGGTGCTGGCCGGGCTGCTCAGTCCTCTCGGCGGCCCGTTTGATTACGGTTATTTCCCGCCGTTTGTTTCGCCGTTTTTCTTCGGGCCCTTCCGGGGCGGTCACCGCTTCGGGCGCTTCGGGCATTTCCGCGGAGGCAGGAGAAGATAGCCTTGCGCCCGGAGAGCAACAAGGAAAGGGAGGGGTACGACCCCTCCCTTTATCGCGGTATTATTTAGCTATTTCGCCGCGTTGTAAGCCTCTTTAACGCCCGCCTGATGATCCCTCTCAAAAGCCTTGTTGCCGTTGTGCGGCTTGCTGCCGAGAAAATGCAGGCACACCTGGCCGTTCATCCCGTTGCCGGATATAGTGCCGCCGCCGTGCGGCATCCCGTTTATGGACGCGGCGAAGGTGCGGCCGTTGAAAGTCACCCACACGGGTCTTGGATCCCATTTCCATTTGCCGCCGTATGTTTTGAGCAGGACGGCGGTATCCGCCTTGGTCAGCGGCTCGACGTCCGCGTGCAGGCCGTTTGAGAAGCTCTGCACCGTATATGTAAGCTTTGTGCGCACATCGGTTATCAAAAGCGCCCTGTGGAGCGGCAAGATACCCTTTACCGACTTCCATTCAAGCATCTCCACGCCGCCGGCCGTCACGCCCTCGTATTTATCCGCGCTTATTATGTACTCCGACTTTATGTAGCCCGTAACGCCGTCTATCAGAACCTTTGACCAATTCTCGGCGTCGTATTCAAGCACATCCATCGTAACGCCCGGATTGAGCGTCTTGATCACGGCCGCTTCGAGCGACGCGCCGGTGCGGAAATTGACGCGCGTAGTGGTCTTGTACGCGGCGCCGGCTTCTTCCCGCGGCTCATCCTCGGGCAAGCCCTGCTCCTCACCGTCGGGCGGCAATACCGCCGCCACGGGAACGGCCGGAAGCGCCGTTATATCGTCGGCTTCCTCGATATCCGCGGCAGCCGGAATCAGATACTCGGACTTCATATAGCCG
>WRLW01000238.1 GCA_009777435.1 Oscillospiraceae bacterium
CAAGGACATGGCAACGCCGAGCGAAATCAGCGAAGCGCTCTGCGTCAGCTCCGCGCGGGTAACGGCAGCGCTGAACAGCCTTGAGCGCAAGGGATACATCACCCGCCGCATCGACGGCGCCGACCGGAGGAGAGTGTTAATCGCTCTGACTCCGAGCGGCCGGGCGGAGGCGGAGCGGGTCCGGGGGACTCTGTTGGACATTTTGGAAAAAATGCTGCGTTCATTGGGCGAGTACGACGCGAAGGAATATGTTCGCATAACCGGCAGAATGGCCGAGCTGGCCCTTAGCGAAGCCTCACTATAAAAGAAAGGGACAATAATTATGCTCGTATTACGGAATATCGTTAAAAACTACATCGTGGGGGACAACACGGTTGAGGCCCTGCGGGGCGTTGATTTGGAATTCAGGAAAAATGAATTTGTGTCAATCCTCGGGCCCTCCGGGTGCGGGAAAACAACGCTGCTCAATATTATCGGCGGGCTTGACCGTTACACCAAGGGCGACCTTTCGGTCAACGGCAGGTCGACCAAAAGATTCAAAGACGGCGACTGGGACGCTTACCGCAACCATTCCATAGGCTTTGTGTTCCAGACATATAACCTGATACCCCACCAAACCGTCTTGTCAAACGTTGAGCTTGCGCTAACGCTTTCGGGCGTGTCCAAAGCGGAGCGCAGGCGGCGCGCCGCCGCCGTGCTTGAGCGGGTGGGCCTTGGCGACCAGCTGTATAAAAAGCCCAACCAGATATCCGGCGGGCAGATGCAGCGCGTTGCCATCGCGCGCGCGCTTATAAACGACCCGGAGATTCTGCTCGCCGACGAGCCCACCGGCGCGCTTGACTCCGAAACAAGCGTTCAGATAATGGACATGCTGAAGCAAATCGCTAACGACAGGTTAGTTGTAATGGTCACGCACAATCCCGACATAGCGGAAAAGTATTCCACAAGAATCATACGTCTTTTGGACGGAAAAATCATAAGCGACACCGACACATACGCGGCGGACGCCGGCGCGGCGCCGGAGCCCAAGAAAAAGATAAAAAAGCCGCATATGTCGTTCTTTACGGCGCTGTCGCTCAGCCTGAACAACCTGTTCACCAAAAAAACGCGCACGTTCCTCACGGCGTTTGCCGGAAGCATAGGCATTATCGGCATCGCGCTCATTCTGTCACTCTCCAACGGTATGCAGGCTTATATATCGGGAGTCGAGGAGGATACGCTGTCGAGCTATCCCATATCGATAGAGCAGCGGACGATGGATATAAGCACCATGATGAACGCCATGATGGGCGCGCACGACGGCGGCGGCGACCATGATATGGACAGGATATATTCCGACGATATCATGCACAGAATGATAAATACCATGATGAAGGAGCTGTCCACAAACGATTTGAAAGCGTTTAAGGATTTCATCGAAAACGGCGGCAGCGGCATAGACGCTTTCGTAAACGACATCAAATACGGCTACAGCACACAGATGAATATTTACAAGTCCGATACCTCGGGCGGGATATACCGTGTCAACCCGAACTCAATATTTGAAATCATGGGCGTTCCGACCATGATGGCGGAAGGCCCGTCGTCCTCCTTCGCCATGATGGGCGGCGCGGATATATGGACCGAGCTGCTGGGCAACGCCGAGCTGCTTGCCTCGCAGTACGACGTGCTTGCCGGCAGAATGCCGGAGCATTACAATGAGATTGTTCTTATCGTCAACGAGCGCAACGAGGTGAGCGATTTCATGCTGTATTCGCTGGGACTTAAAGACGCGAACGAGCTGGCGGATATATTCCGTATCATCGCGGACGGCGGCGAAATAGAAACCGCGCAGTCGTCCTACACATACGAGGAGCTGCTCGCGCTCACGTTCAGGCTTGTGCTGAACACCGACTATTACAAAGAGGAAGACGGCGTATGGGCCGACATGAGCGAAAACGCGCTGCACATGAAAAGCGTTGTGGATAACGCGCGCGAGGTAAGGGTGGCCGGTATCCTGCGCCCGTCTGAAAACGCGGCGTTTTCGAGCTCGAACACGGGCGCCGTCGGCTATACGTCAGACCTTATGACGCATTTGGTCACGGCGGTTAACGACAGCCGGATTGTCAGGGAGCAAAAGGCCAATCCAGACGTGGACGTATTCACGGGACGCCACTTCGGCGAGGAAGAAAGCGAGCCGTTGGACATGGAATCGCTAACGCCGGAGCAGCGGCAGTATTTGGCGTCTTTAAGCGAGGAGGAGCGCGACGCCCTTATGCAAAGCTCCCTGTCGCCGAAAACGACGTATGAGGACAACCTCCGCGCGCTGGGCGCGTCGGACTTGGACAATCCAAGCAGCATCAGCATATATCCCAAGGATTTCGCGTCCAAGGACGAGGTAACGTCCATCATCAAAGCGTATAACGATAGTATGACGGAAGACGGCATGGAGGAATACGTTATACAATACACGGATTTCGTCGGCCTGCTCATGTCGTCCATCAGCAATATAATAAAATCCATAAGCTATGTGCTTATCGCGTTTGTGGCCATATCCCTTGTCGTGTCCTCGATAATGATTGGCATAATCACGTATATCTCCGTGCTGGAGCGCACAAAGGAAATCGGCATTTTACGCAGCATAGGCGCGTCGAAGCGCGACATATCCCTTGTGTTCAACACCGAAACGCTTACGATGGGTTTCGTGGCGGGCGCGCTTGGCATAGGCGTAACGCTGCTGCTGTGCATACCCGCGAATATCATTATTAAAACGCTCAGCGACATATCGGGCGTGGCAAAGCTGCCTCCCGCGGGCGGCGTTCTGTTAGTTATAATCAGCATGGTGTTAACGCTGATTGCCGGTTTAATCCCCTCGCGCATCGCGGCGAACAAAGAACCCGTCGT
>WRLW01000239.1 GCA_009777435.1 Oscillospiraceae bacterium
GATGATAACGCCCAGGGTGTCCGGGCAGGCGTGCTTGCACAGTATGCCGGCAAGCGCGCTGTCCTTGCCGCCGCTGTTACCGAATACTATGCCGTCCATACCGCCGTCGGCCAACTGCCTGCGTATGAAAGCGGCGCGCTTGTCCAACTCCCGCGCGTAATCTCTGAGCATGGGCGTCAACTCCTTGTATGGTCAATATCTGAGCAAATAACGCGGGTCGGCCCGCAGCAGCGCCGAGACCATCTCTCTCAAAGGCGCGGCGCGCATAAGGCGGGCGGCGGCGTCCCCAAAGCTTCCTATGGTCATGACGCCCTCGCGCAGCGCGTCAGGCTCAAGCTTGCTGAAGGTTTCTGAACCCAGCGGGGCGCAGTGGCGGTATTGGGGCGTGTATATTCGGTTTCCATAGCTGTTGACGACATACAGATCCGTTTTGTCGGCGGAAATCGAACCCTCGGCGTTATCCCATTCCTCGATGCCGTGTATGAAGGTGTTTCGTGTGAAATTCACACCGATAAGAAGAATTTGCGCGTTGCGCTCCCATAGCTTGTAGTATGCGCCGCCCTTTCCGCAGGGCGTTTGTATATGCTCCTCGCCGGACAGGAATTCCGCCGCTTCCGCGCCGGCCGCCGCCAGCGAATGGGTAGGGTGAAGGGCGCGGCATACGCCCGGGCGCTTTCTGAACAGCTCGGTCAGTATGCCGACGCAGGAGGGGGTATAAAGGACATCCATCACCGGATTGTTAACCCCGACATTGCTCCATGTATGGCTGGGCAGCGCCAGCAAGCCCGGCCGCATATATTCCGACAGCGCGTCTATCACGGTATCCCCGCGCCCCTCGACTTCGCCGACGGCCTTATAAGACAAATGAACCAGCAGCGCGCCGCCCGGGTCGATGCCCAACTCGGACAAGTGTCTTATTAGATCCTGTTTTGTATACATAAGTCTCCACCCCGCCGCCTGTTTTGACGGTATTCCCGGTTGACTTGGGGTTCAGATCACGGCTTGATATACATTATAGCATGGGCCGCCGGGTTATTCAACCGCCGTTAGCTATCGCCTCGTATCAGCCTCTGTTTCGTGAAAGCCGCAAAAAGATCTCACTTCCGGCGAACGGAAATGAGATCTTTCGTTTGTGCGGAAAGGGGACTACTTCTGTCCCAGATTAAGGCCGCCGCGTTTCTCGTTTATGGCGGCCTGCGCGGCGGCGAGCCGCGCTATGGGCACGCGGAACGGCGAACATGATACATATTCCAAGCCCGCCTTGTGGAAGAATTCCACGCTCGCCGGATCGCCGCCGTGTTCGCCGCATACGCCCAGCTTGATGTCCGGGCGCGTCTGGCGCCCGAGCTTGACGGCCATCTCGACCAGCTTGCCGGTGCCTTCCGTGTCGAAGCGCGTGAACGGGTCGAATTCAAATATCTTTTTATTGTAGTAGCCGTCGAGGAACTTAGCGGCGTCGTCACGCGAGAAGCCATAGGTCATCTGCGTCATATCGTTAGTGCCGAAGCTGAAGAAGTGGGCGTATTCGGCTATCTCGCCGGCCGTCAGCGCCGCGCGCGGCAGTTCAATCATGGTGCCCACGAGATAATCGAGCTTTTGGCCGCTTTCGTCCATGACCTTTTCGGCGGTCTTTTCTATGACATCCATGATGAATTTCATTTCATTGACGTCGCCCACAAGAGGTATCATGATCTCCGGCGTCACCTTGAAGCCGCTCTTTTTGTTGACGTTGATGGCCGCCTCGGTTATGGCGCGCGCCTGCATCTCGGCGATTTCGGGATACGATACGGCCAGACGGCATCCGCGGTGACCCATCATCGGATTGGCCTCATGCAGCTCGTCCACCACTTGCTTGAGCGTGTCGAAGCTCATACCCATATCCTTGGCCAGCGACTCGATGGCGTCTGTTTCTTTAGGTAAAAACTCGTGAAGCGGCGGGTCTAACAGACGGATGGTCACGGGGCGTCCCGCCATAGCCTCGAATATGCCCTCGAAGTCCGCGCGCTGCATGGGCAGCAATGTCGCCAGCGCCGTGCGCCGCTGTCCCTCGTCCTTGGCCAGTATCATGTGGCGGAAATTATTGATCCTGTCAGGCGCGAAGAACATATGCTCGGTGCGGGTCAGGCCGATGCCCTCCGCGCCGAATGAGATGGCCTGCACCGCGTCGGCGGGCGTGTCGGCGTTGGTACGCACCTTAAGCGTGCGGAATTCGTCGGCCCACTTCATGAAAACGTCGAAGTCGCCGCCGATGGTGGCCTCGCGCGTGTTGATTTTGCCGATATAAATATTGCCCGTGGAGCCGTCTATCGAGAGATACTCGCCCGCGTTGACGCGGGCGCCCGCGACCGTGATGAAGCCCTCCTCCTCGTTTACGATCACGTCGGCGCATCCGGCCACGCAGCATGTGCCCATGCCGCGCGCCACCACGGCGGCGTGGGACGTCATGCCGCCCCGGGAGGTCAGGATGCCGAGCGCGGCGTTCATGCCCTCTATGTCCTCCGGCGAGGTCTCATGGCGCACCAGCAGCACGGGGCCGTTTTTGACCTGCTCGACGGCGTCGTCGGCCGACAGCGTTACGCGCCCGCAAGCCGCGCCCGGCGAGGCGGGCAGCCCTTTCGCGGCGGGCACGGCGGCCTCGAGGGCGTCCTGATCGAACTGCGGGTGAAGCAGCGCGTCGAGCTGCTTGGGGTCTACCTTGAGGATGGCGTCCTCCTTGAGGCACATGCCCTCGGCCACCATATCGACCGCTATCTTGAGCGCCGCCTGCACTGTGCGCTTGCCGTTGCGCGTCTGAAGCATGTAAAGCTTGCCCTTTTCTATGGTAAACTCCATGTCCTGCATGTCTTTATAGTGATTTTCAAGCTTGTTCGCGAAGC
>WRLW01000240.1 GCA_009777435.1 Oscillospiraceae bacterium
GCTAAGAAAGGAAGAAAAAGGGGTCAAGGGGTCAAGGCGGGAGGCGGTTCAGCCCGCGGTGGGTCGGCGCGGGGGGGGGCGAGCCGAGATAGTCTTTTTTGTAATCGGAGTGTATGGTGGTCAGCGCGGGCAGCCCGAGCCGGGGCTTGAGCATGGCCGAAAACGTGTTGCCCCGCGAGCCGTGCGAGTGTACCATATGGTAGCCGCCGCCGCGTATCAGCTCCTCAAGCGCGCGCAGGTCGCCCGCCATGCCGTTGCCGTATATCACCCGCGTGTCAATGCCCATGCGCCGCGCCTCCTCGGCAAACGGCCCGTCGCGGAAGCAAACCAGCGTTACCGACATGCCCGGCCGCGAGCGCAGGCCCGCCAGAACGGACAGCACATGCGTTTTCGCGCCGCCCACGTCGCCGCCGCTGATCAGATGAACCACCCGCAAAAGCTTACCTCCCCCGGTTTTATAGGGTTTGACTATGGCGGCGCTTACGGCCCCTCGGCCGGCAGGCTATCCGGCCATATCCAGTATGGCGCGGCTGATTGCCGGTATCTCGGCGTGCTGCAGCGGCATACGCGGCTCAGGCTCGCAAAAGTAGACCTCGGCGGCCGCCGAACGGTTGAAATCCGACCACACGCGGCTTATCTCCGGGTTGGCCTCATAGCCGGCCCTGTCTATGAACGAGACCGCCGGCACTTTCAGGCCGGCCGCATCCGCGAGACAGCTCCGCGCGTTCCGGGACAGCATACGCGCCTCCGCGCGCATGGCCGCCGACATGACGTTATGGCAGAACATCACGGCATACGCCTCAACGTCCGCCTCAGGGCGGCCGCCGGACAGCAGCTCCGGCGCGAACGCGGCTATGGCCCGGAATACCCCCGTCACGCGCGGCGCGGGGTATGTATACGCCTTGAGGTAATCCAGCGGGCGGCTGACCCTGTAGGCGTATACGGCGGGCGGCGGCGCGTTAATAAAAACTATGCCCGCCACCATCGAGGGGTGCGTCTCAGCCATGCGTATGGCCTCCAGACCCGCCGTTCCCTCCGCCACGACCACAAACGGCCCGCTTTCCTCCAAGCCGCCGAGCGCGTAGATGATATCCTCCACCATATTGTCGAGCGTGCGTTCGGAAAACAGCCTGCCGCTCCACCCGTAGCCCGGCTTCTCAACTATTATAACCCTCGCGCGGTCGGTCAGCGTCCTGTACAGCGGCTGGTAATCGAGCGCGGGCGACACCGTGCCCCATCCGCCGAGCATCAGGACGGACGGCTGATTCTCGCGCGTCCTCTGGCCTCTGACCATAACGTGTATGGACGCCTCGGCGGCCTCCGGGACGCCCTCCTCCTCGCCCGCGGCGCCGGGGCGCGCGGAGGGCGGCGCGGCATCCTCCCCGCCGTCGCCGTAATCCATAGGCAAATCGGGGATAATCACGCCCTGCGGCGGATACAGCTCCGCCGTGCGGGCGTCCATCCATTGGTTCCAGATCGAGCCGCCGCCGAAAAAGCCGAGGCAGAACAGCAGCGTTATCACATACCAAGGCAGCCGGCGGCGACGGCCGGCGTCGGCAAGCGAGCGGCCGGGCGCCGCTTTCCCGCCGCGCTGATTCCTGCCGGCGGGCGGTTTTTTAGTGTTGCCCAAGGCTTATTCCCCCAGACCGGAAAGCTATGTCCCCACCGTACCGATATCATACGGCGTGGCCTGATACACATAATAATTCAGCCAGTTGCTGTACAGCAGATGCCCGTGGGAGCGCCACGTCTTGCGAGGCTTTTGGGCCGGGTCGTCGTTTGGGAAGTAGTTATACGGCAGCGCTATATCCATGCCCTTGTCCTTGTCGCGGAAATACTCAAGGGCGAGCGTATCGGCGTCGTACTCGCCGTGCCCTATGACGAAAACGCGGCGGCCCCCGCGCCCTATGGCCAAATACACACCCGCGCGGTCGGACGCCGCCAGCACGCGCACGTCGCCAACCCTGTCCAAATCCTCGGCGCGCACCTCGGTATGCCGCGAGTGCGGGGCCAGAAACAGGTCGTCAAAGCCGCGCACAAGCTCGACAGCTTTGCCGTATACCCTGTGTTCAAAGATTCCGAGCATCTTTTCGGCGAGCGGATATTTCTTAACGCCGTAGTGGTAGTACAGCGCGGCCTGCGCGCCCCAGCAGATATGGAAGGTGGACTGAACGTGCGTGTCGCTCCAGCTCAGTATATCGCACAGCTCCGGCCAGTAGGCCACATCCTCAAATTCCATTGTTTCCACAGGCGCCCCGGTTATTATCATGCCGTCGTAACGGTTATCGCGTATCTTGTCAAATGTGGTGTAAAAGGCCAGCAGATGGTCGCCCGCCGTGTTTTTAGGGCTGTACGTCGAGGTTTGGAGCAGCTCGACCTCTATTTGCAGCGGCGTGTTCGACAGGCTTCTCAGAAGCTGCGTTTCCGTGACCGCCTTTGTGGGCATGAGGTTCAGTATAACGAGCCTTAGCGGCCTGATGTCCTGCGCGGCGGCGCGCCGCTCGGTCATAACGAATATGTTTTCGCTCTCCAGCACGGCGCGCGCCGGCAGCGAGTCGGATATTTTTATGGGCATGTTCCGTTCCCCCTGAGTTTACTATCTGTCAGTATACATTATTTCAGGCGCGTATGCAACAGTACAAAAAGAGTCAACGCGGACGCACACTGTGCGTCCCTACGGCCACACACACCACACCGGCACAGCGATATTCGCCGCGCCATGTAGGGACGCACATTGTGCGTCCGCGGTTCATTTTGCCGCACGCTGGGGAACGGCGGGGACGGCGGGCGACCGGGACGGTCGCCCCTACGGCGCAACACGCGACGGGGGCGGCGCGGACGCGCAATGCGCGCCCCTACGGGG
>WRLW01000241.1 GCA_009777435.1 Oscillospiraceae bacterium
GCGGCTCGACATGGACTCGGACGGCCTGCTGCTGATGACAAACGACGCGGGCCTGATACATAAGCTGACTCACCCGTCGTACCAAGTGGAGAAAGAATACCATGTGCGCATTAAGCCCGGCACAGACGCGGCGGAGGCGGCGCGCGCGCTGTCGCTCCCGATGGAGATAGAGGGGCGCGCGATAAAACCGGCCGCCGCGCGCGATATAGCAAAAGACGTCGTTTCGGTAATCATACACGAAGGCCGTAAGCGCCAAATACGCAAAATGTGCGCGCAGAACGGGATCGGCGTGCTTCGGCTGACGCGTGTAAGAGAGGGCGGCGTGCTTCTCGGCGCGCTCAAGCCGGGCCAATGGCGATACTTGACGCAGGGCGAAATAAAAGAACTCACATAAAAAATTATCCGCGTCCTCCATATTTGGGCTTTGCCGCAGAATGAAAATACCCTCCCCCGGTAATAATGATACCGTGCCGACGGGCATAGCTTAACGTGCGGGGGTGCCTCATGCTTAGCAAAGTTGAGATATGCGGCGTAAATACGGCAAAGTTAGTGGTCTTGCCCTCCGACGAGATCATGGCGCTTCTTAAAAAAACAAAGCAGGGCGACAAAGAGGCCCGCGAAAAGCTGATAGCCGGCAATCTGCGTTTAGTTCTGAGCGTTATCCAGCGCTTCGCCAACCGCGGCGAAGCTGTGGACGACCTGTTTCAAGTGGGCTGCGTCGGCCTTATAAAATCAATTGATAACTTTGATATATCGCAAAACGTGCGTTTTTCAACATACGCGGTGCCCATGAGTATCCTAAGTCGTAATTATTGTTATCGGCGCTTTATTTATTTTACGCTGTTTTCGCTGAAATGTCCAGCGGCAATAAGCGCAAATACCCGGCCGGCGCGTTAATTCCTTATATTCCCACAAAAAAATGCCGATAAATTAAAGTCTTTACAAATTAAAATTTTCTGTTATAATGATAGTCGTGTCCTGATTGCGCAGGGTGCTTTGCGGGTGATACGGCACATGTTTACACATCCAGAAAATGAATCCGGGTTTGTAGCTCAGTTGGGAGAGCGCACGGTTCGCATCCGTGAGGTCAGGGGTTCGAATCCCCTCAGATCCACCAGAGAAAGAGGATATGTATGGTTTTGAAAAGATGCCCCGCGAACCCCATTGTGGTTCCCGGGACGCATGACTACCGGCGGGTGTCCGTGTTCAACCCGGGGGTCATTGTGGACGGCGGCGTGTTTTATATGTACGAGCGGGCGGCGGGGAGCCTGCGTCCGTTCAAGACGAGCATAGGATTGTTAAAAAGCGCCGACGGCGTTCATTTCGAGATCGCCTCGGATAAACCGATCTTTACGGGGGAGATGCTGGGTTTCCCCGACGGCTCGGTGGAGGACGCGCGCGTGGTGAAAATAGACGGCACGTTCTACATGTGCTATGCCTTGCAGCCGTATGCCTTTGACTGCTGGCCCACGGGCGTGGCGGTGCCCGACTATTACCCTGAAAACTATCCCGAATGGCGCGAGAACAATGTCGAGCCTATGATAACCCGTTCCGGCATCGCCGTTTCCGGCGACGGGGAGCATTTCAAGCCCTTGTGCTATACCACGCCCGCGGATATCGACGACAGGGACAACGCCTTGTTCCCGGAAAAGATAGGCGGAAAATTCGCCATCCTCAGACGGCCGATGCAATATGTGGGCAAGGAATACGGCGCCGATACGCCGGGGATATGGATCTCCTTCTCGGAGGACTTATTCGTCTGGTCTAAACCCGAACTTATCGCCACGGCGGAGGAGCCTGTTTGGGAAGGGCTTAAAATCGGCGCGGCGGCGACGCCCCTCAAGACTGAAAGCGGCTGGATGGTTTTATACCACGGCGTGGACGCAAGCTCCGTTTACCGCGTCGGGGCCATGCTTCTCGATCTGAACGACCCGCGCAAAGTGATCGCCCGGACGCGCCGCCCGATTATGGAGCCGGAATATTATTACGAAAAAACCGGCCTTGTCATCAACAACACGGTTTTCCCCACAGCCAACCTCATCCACAACGGCGAGATCTACATTTACTACGGATGCTGCGACACCAGCATATCCCTCGCGACCGTGCCGGTTGACGAGATGCTGCGCCATGTGCTCAATGGCGTATAGCCTTTATAATAAGGCGATTGAGGTCATAGCTCTAATTAAATTATCTTTAGCTTTGCGTCGATTAGAAGCATGGTTCGAGGCGTTAAAAATGACCAAACCGCTGTGAGCGGCGGCAGGCGGACGGGAAACCGTTCGTTTTGCTTTTATGGCCGGAGTGTGGTATAATATTGGTGAACGGCCTATGTATCCATAAACTTCCCGCGGTTTGCCGTGGATGTATTTTGAGAGAGGAAAATGTAAGGTGCTTGAATTGCCCGAGGCGCTGGTCATATCAGGTCAGCTGAATCGAACCGTTAAAGGCAAGCGTATCAAGGAAGTTATCGCGGCGAAGTCGCCCCATAAGTTTGCCTGGTATTACGGCGAGCCGTCCGAGTATGACGCTCTTCTGCGCGGACGCGCGGTTGAAAGCGCCGCGGCATACGGCGGCAGAATCAATATCGAAGCGGAAGGCGTCACCCTGCATTTTTGCGACGGTGTAAACCTGCGGTACTTTGACGCCGGCGAAACGCTCCCCGTCAAGCATCAGCTGCTGGTGTCGTTTGACGACGGTTCCGCGCTTGTGACCACCGTCGCCATGTATGGCGGCATGATGGCTTTTCCGGCCGGGGCGATGGACGACGACCTTTACTACAAAGCCGCCAAAGAAGCCGTGCCGCCTCTGACCGTCCGGTTTGATTACGAATATTTCATTACCC
>WRLW01000242.1 GCA_009777435.1 Oscillospiraceae bacterium
CGCGCTGGCTCGAACCGGTCAGCCTGTTGAACAGAGTGGTCTTGCCGCTGTTCTGGTTCCCCGCGAGCGCGAGTGTTTTCAGCGGCCTGCCCGCGGGCTTTAGCGCGCCGCCGGGCGTGGCGCGCCCTATTTCACCGGTTCTGACTTTCAATTTTCTCCACCTTTATAAACGCGGCGTCCGCGCGCCGCAGACTGAGCGAATAACCGCGCAGACGCAGCTCCAGCGGGTCGCCCAGCGGCGCCGCGCCGCGTATAGTGACGTTTACGCCCGGCGTCAGGCCCATGTCGAGCAGTCTGCGTCTGAGCGCCCGCTCGCCGCCTATGCCGAGCAGGACGCACGAATCCCCGACGCCTAACGCGCTCAGAGGGACGCCGACGGCGTCCGCGCCCGTCATATCGGATAAAGTATGGCTTTGTACAGTCCCATTCCGGCGCATTGCCGACACGCCTCCCTTGCCGCATAATGTTAGCTTAAGCTAATTATAACGCACCCAAGCGTGTTTGTCAACAGGCAAAGCCTTAAAATCGCCGCGACGCGGCGGCTGGCAAAACATGTAAGGGCCGCACAAGCCCGAATAGCGGACGCCGTTTGGGTTAAAGTAACCTCGAGGTGAGCGTTCATATGAAAAGATATGCGGCGTTGCTGATTACATTCGCGATTTTTCTGGGAGGCGTGGGGGCGCGTGACGGCGCGCGTGACGGCGCGCGTGACGCCGCCGCCGTGCGGGTGCCGGTTTTGCTGTATCATAGGTTCCTCAATCATAATACCACCGGCGACATATATACGATAACGCCTATGGAGCTGGAGCGAGACCTGCGTTACCTGCGTGACGCGGGCTACTCCGCCATAAGCGTGGGGGAATTGGTGGATTATGTCAAAAACGGCGCGCCGCTGCCCGACAAGCCGGTAATGCTGACCTTTGACGACGGCCATTATAACAATATCCATTACGGCGCGCCGTTGCTTGAGCAATACGGAATGAAGGCGTCGGTGTTCATTGTGGGCAAATATTCGGAGTCGTCGGCGCGCGAAAACGACGTCAACCCCAACTACTCGTATATAACGTGGGAGCAGCTTGAGTGCCTGCCGCCGTGCCTTGAGGCGCACAACCACACATGGGATATGCACAACCTCCGGCCGAGGAAGGGCATATCGCGCAAGAGCGATGAAAGCCGCGCCGACTATGAGATGGATTTGGCGTCAGATTTGCTCAGGCTTCAGAGCAAGATAGAAAAGTGTACGGGCGCCGCGCCTGTCGGGTTCGCGCACCCGTTCGGCACCGACTGCTCCGAGGCGGAGACGGTGTTCCGCGCGGTGGGAATCGAGGCGTCGTTTTGCAGCCGTCAGGGGATAAACAGCCTGTCGCCGGGCGACGCCGGCGCGCTGTACTGTATAAAGAGGCTGCTACGCACGCCGTCCAAGACGGCGGAGCGGCTGATTAAAGCCTATTCCTGACCGGCCAGACGCCGCAGCAGCTTGTCGCCCACATACAGGCCGTTGGCGGCGGCGTGGCTGAGCGAGCGCGTGAAGCCGGAGCCGTCGCCGGCGGTGTATATGTTGGGGCAGCCGTCAAGCTCAAAGTCGTTACATGCCGGGCGGGAGGAGTAATATTTGCACTCAATGCCATAGAGCAGTACGTCGTGATTGGCCGAGCCGGGGGCCACCGACTCAAGCGCGTGGAGCGTCTCGATGATATTGTCTAACTGCCGTTTTGGCAGGCAAAGCGACAGGTCGCCGGGCACGGCGTCCAGCGTCGGACGCGTGGTGGAGATATTTAGCCGCTGCTCGTTTGTGCGCCGCCCGGCCTCGAGGTCGCCCAGCCGCTGTACCAAAACACTGCCGCCCGAAAGCTGGTTTGCCAGCATGGCGATGTTCTTCGCGTAACGTATAGGCTCGCTGAACGGCTGTGTGAAGCGCAGCGTCGCAAGAAGCGCGAAATTTGAGTTTTCGCTCTTGCGCGCGGGGTCTTTATAGGCGTGCCCGTTGACCGTCAGGATTCCGCCCGTGTTTTCGGTGACAACATAGCCGCGCTCGTTGAAGCAGAACATACGGGTTACGTCGCCGTAGAGCTTGCTGCGATACCAGATCTTTGGCTCGTAGATGCGCTTTGAGAAATGATCCCATATGAGCGCGGGCAGCTCGACGCGTACGCCGATATCGATTTGGTTGTTATGCAGGGGCAGCCCGTTTGAGCGGCACCACCGCTGGAAGAATTCACTGCCCGAACGTCCCACGGCGAACAGTATATGCTTCGCGCGCTCGACGCCGGCCTTGCCGGCGCGGTCAACGTAGGAAATCTCCATCGCGTCCTTGTCAACGCCGACGGCCTCGGTTTCGCAGCGTATGTCGGCGCGTTTTGACAGCGACGCGATGAGGCTCGCCATGGTTGCAAGGTTGTCGTCCGTGCCGAGGTGCTTGAGCTGTCCCTGCTGCATGTGCAGATCGTGCCTAATGCAAATGGTTTTCAGCTCGTCGTCGGGCAGATAGCGCTCGGAGGCGGCGCCGTTGGCGCACAGTATGGCGTCGGCCTGCTCGATGTAATCCATGACTCCGCCGGGAGGCAGTACATCGGTCAGCCAGCCGCCGTATTCGGTGGAGAATACATATTTGCCGTCCGAGAAAGCGCCCGCCCCGGCTTCTCCCTCCATAATGGCGCAGGGCGAACAGTGGCGGCACTGCGCCTGCCGCCGTTCAACCACCGGGCAATGGCGCGCGGCAAGCGCGCGGCCCTTTTCAAATACCGCGACCTTGAGCGCGGGCGATGCGGACGTAAGGCGTTCGGCGGCCATCAGGCCGCTTATGCCGCCGCCGATAATGGCAACGTCAAGCATGTGCA
>WRLW01000243.1 GCA_009777435.1 Oscillospiraceae bacterium
CGTATAAGCACACGTTCGACCCGGCCTGCATAGACCTGTTCCGCCGCGTCACGGATTTTTTCATCGACCGTCTGCCGCGCGATTCCATCCCCTATTGGGATTTGGATTTTTCGGACGGCGACGGCCAGCCCAAGGACTCGTCGTCCGCGGCCATCGCCGCCTGCGGGATGCTTGAAATGTCAAAATATTTACCGAGGGACGAGGGGGCATATTACATTGAGCGGGCTGAAAGGATCGCGTATTCGCTGGCCGGGAGCTGCGCCGCCGTAGACTGCTCCGTATCAAACGGCTTATTGCTTCACGGGGTATACGCCAAAAGCTCCCCTTATAACTCCGTGTCCGATCGCGGCGTTGACGAATGTAATACCTGGGGCGATTACTTCTGGCTCGAGCTTTTAACGCGGCTAACGAAATCCTGGGACACATATTGGTAAAGGAGGCGGAAAAAATGACGGTCAATCTTTCCCGCGCGTGGTGCGGCGACGGCAGGGAGGCCGCCGCGCTCTGCAAAAAGCTTTTCCCCGGAGCGGAACGGCGGCTGCTCGGCCGCGCAAACGATATATGCAAAAACATATTTATCTTCCGCGACCATTGGGAGATGGAGAAAACGCCTGAACCGGTGAGGTTTCAAGACGGTATCGACTGGCATTTTAATCCCGGCGGCGACCCCGAGTGGACATACGCCTTCAGCCGCCACAGCTTCCTGCTCACATTGGCGAAGGCATACGCCCTGACCGGCGAGGCGCGTTACGTCCGGCATTACTCCGCGCTTATCGCGGACTGGATCAAAAACGTTCCGCTGACCGAAGAGGCCAAAGCCACGGTATGGCGGCCCATCGAGGCGGGCGTCCGGTGTGAGAACTGGCTGAAAAGCATGAACATGATCAGAGCGGCGCTGCCCCGTGAGACGCTCCAAAAAATGGACGAGGGCCTGCATGTACACGCCGAGTATCTCGCGCGCTCGCACGGCGGCTTTCAGCGTCTCAGCAACTGGGGGGTATTGCAGGACAGGGGGCTGTTCCTCGCCGGCGCGCATTTGGGCGAGGCGGGGTATATCGAGCTGAGCCTTGAGCGCCTTAACGACAATCTCCGTCTGCAGGTGCTGCCCGACGGCATCCATTGGGAGCAAAGCCCGCAGTATCACGCCGAGGTGCTGCAATGCCTTATGCTGGTCATAAAGGCGGCGGGCTTGCTCGGCATACGGCTGCCCGGCGGCTTCGCGGACACCGCGCACCGGATGGCGGCCGCGCTCGCGCTGTGGATCAAGCCGAACGGACGGCTGCTGTGCCAGTCGGACAGCGATGATGTGGATGCCCGCGACACGCTTGTCACGGCGGCGGTTTGCTTTAACGACGCCTCGTTTAAGGCCGTCGCGGGGAGCGAAATATTCGAGTGCAACATATGGAACCTCAGCGCCCATGAGATTGAAAAATACCGCGCCATGCAGACTCCGCGCCTCAAGCTCGCGCACACGGCTTTTGAACACAGCGGAAACTATATACTGCGCGACGGCTTTAACTTTCTGCACATGCGCTGCGGCTGTCTCGGAAGCGGCCACGGGCACGCCGACCTGCTGCACATCGACCTGTTTGCCCACGGCGAGGATATCCTGATGGACGGCGGCAGGTATAACTATCAGGACATACCCGAACGGCAACTGCTGAAATCCCCCGCCGGCCATAATACCGTGACGGTTGACGGCGAGGATTTCACGGTGTATAAAAGCGCGTGGGACTACGAACCCATAGCCCAGCCCGTCAAGGGCGAATACCGCTTCGAGGGCGGGCTTGGGTATATGGGGGGCGGGCACCTCGGATATTACAAAACGGGCGTTTTCGTGTTCCGTAAAATCATACAGCCCGCGCCGGGTATATTTGTTATCTTTGACGAGTTTTACACCGGCGGCCGGCACACATACAGGCAGTATTTCCGCTTCAACAACAACGGCCAGACCACGCTGGACGGCAACACCGCGCGGTATCACGGCCCGTCGGCGCAGGCAAGCCTGATGCTGCTAACGCCGGGCTTGAAAATTTCGCTTGGCGGCACGATTTTATCCCGCACCTACAACGAGTTAGAGCGGTGCGCCCGCCTGTGCGCCGAATATGAGGCGGAAGGCTTCGCCTGTCTTGTAACCGTAATCTTCACCGCGCCGTCCAAAACGATACACAGCCTCAGCGCCGAGCTTATCCCGGTAACGCTGACAAGAACCGGCGAGACCCTGCCCGACGAAAAAGCCCAGGCCGTCCGCGTCACGCGAAACGGCAGGGAACACGTCGTTGTCTGCGTGCATAACGAGGTCATATCCGAGGTCGGTATGCTCCGGGCGGGGAAGCATAAGGGCTATGGAAAAATCCTTGTATTTTCGCGGGATAGGCCGGGCGGCGCCTGTCTCGCCTGGTAATATCCCGAGCGGCTAACCTGAGAGGAGGATATACATGGATATTCGCTATTCGGCAAATCAAAAGGATTTCGGACGCTATACCACGCGGGAGATCCGCGATGAATTCCTGATCGAGCGGCTCTTCCGGCCCGACGAGGTTTTCGCCGTTTACAGCCACGCGGACAGAATGGTCACGATGGGGATTATGCCGCGCGGCGGTACTGTGCCCATCGACAAGGGCATTGACGTCTGGAAGTCCTTCGGCGGCGACTTTTTTCTTGAGAACAGGGAAATCGGCATATTTAACTTAGGCGGCGCGGGCAAGGTCTTTGCGGCCGGCGAAACATACAAGCTGGGCTACAAGGACTGCCTGTATATCGGCAGGGGGGCGCGGGGCGTGGGCGTTTCGAGGGGCACCGGCGGGGGG
>WRLW01000244.1 GCA_009777435.1 Oscillospiraceae bacterium
GCGGCGCAGGCGCTCAAGGGGCTTGTGGCCGAGGCCGACGTGTCGGGCGTCGAGCTGCCGGAGGGCCGCTATTACGTTCGCGACCTTATTGGGTTAGCCGTCGTTGACGACGCCGCCGGCCGGCCCGTCGGAACCGTGGAGGACGTGCTGCAAAGGCCGGCCCACGACGTCTACGCCGTGCGCGATACCGAGGGCCGCGAGCGCCTGATTCCCGCCGTTGATGAGTTTATAAAGTCAATAGACATGGACGCCCGCGTCATGCGCGTTACGCTCATTGAGGGGCTGTAGCGCGTCCCCGGAGGATGTGTACGCATGGTCAAGTTCGATATACTGACGCTGTTCCCGGAGCAGCTCATGCCCATACTGACGGCCGGCATACTCGGCCGCGGCATGGCGCGCGGGCACCTCGGCATAGAGGCGCACCAAATACGCGCGCACACAACCAGCAAACAGGGGCAGGTGGACGACTACCCTTACGGCGGGGGCATGGGCATGGTGATGAGCGCCGACCCGCTGTACCGCTGCCTTGAACATGTGACCCAATCACGCGGCCCGGGCCGCGTGATTCTCATGTCGCCGGCCGGAAAGCCGTTTACGCAGGACGCCGCGCGCGGACTGGCCGCCGAGCCGCATATCATATTGGTGTGCGGGCGGTACGAGGGCATAGACCAGCGCTTTATCGACGAGTGCGTTGACGAGGAGCTGTCGCTGGGCGACTTTGTGCTGACCGGCGGCGAGATCGCCGCCGCCGCCGTATGCGACGCCGTTGGGCGTCTGATACCCGGCGTGCTGGCCGACGAGAGCTGTTTTGAGAACGAAAGCCATTGGGACGGGCTTCTTGAGCATCCCCAATACACGCGCCCCGCCGTATGGCGCGGCCGCGCCGTGCCGGACGTTCTGACCTCCGGCGACCACAGGCGTATAGAGGAGTGGCGGCGCGAGCAGTCGCTCCGCCTGACCTCGGAGCGCCGCCCCGATATGTTAAAAAAGGAGCGCGGCGGCGGCGCGTGAAATTTCCTGTGGAACAAAGACCGGCCTGAAACGTCCAAATACTCAGACGTACCGCCCGCGAGATATAGAGCGGCGGCGTGAAAGGATGGGAAATATGAAAAGGATCTCTTTGATACTCGCGCTGGCTTTCGCGGTATTGCTGGCTCTGACCGCTTGCAGCGCCTCGGAGAGCTGGACTAACTCGGCCGGCGGCTCCGATATGGCGTATCCCGAGGCGCCCGCGCAGTACGACATGGATGGCGGAATGTATATTACAGCCATCGTCCCGGAGGGCGATGCTCTGCTGGGCGCGAGCGGCGGCCCGCCCCCGGCTGGGAACGACAGGAACGAATTTTATAACGACCAGCTTACCGACACCGACCCGAGCCGCAAGCTGATACGGCGCGCCGACCTGTCGTTTGAGACCACCGATTTCGACGACGCCGTAAACGCGCTTGAGCAGCTTTGCTACTCGTTCGAGGGCTACATCCAAAACTCGAACGTTACGGGCGTGTCGATAACCCACGGGTTCAGGCAGATGCGGCGCGCTTATTACACCCTGCGCGTTCCGTCGGTTTGGTACGGCGCGTTTCTCAACAGCGCGGACGGTATAGGCAACCGCATCAACAAGTCGCTGTCGTCCGAGGACATAACCGACTCGTATTACGACATCGAAAGCCGGCTTGAGATACTGACAATGCGCCGCGACAGACTGTTCAAGCTGCTCGAGGAGTCGGAGGAAGCCGAAAGCATCGTGGCCTTCGAGCGCGAGCTGTCCGATACCCTGTATCAGATAGAGCGAATGACAGGCCAGCTTAAAAGCTATGACAGGCTGGTGGATTACACGACCATAAGCGTGAC
The DNA here is from genome assembly GCA_009777435.1 of Oscillospiraceae bacterium. Classification (GTDB taxonomy): domain Bacteria; phylum Bacillota; class Clostridia; order Oscillospirales; family UBA929; genus WRMG01. The sequence goes on from WRLW01000244.1 coordinate 1,852, forward strand.
GCTCGAGGAAGTGGTCGTATACACCGAGACCGAGCCTCACATCGTGCCGCCCAAGACCGTCGGGCAGCGCGTGGCGGCGGCCTTCGGCGATTCGACCAAGGCTATCGGCAAGTTTTTTGTTGACGTGTTCGTGTTCCTGGCGGGCAACGTGTTATACTTCCTGATGATCGCGGTGTTCATAATCGCGGTGCTGATACCCGTCTTGCGCCACAACGCGAAGCAGCGCAAGCTGGCCGAGGCCGCCATAGCCCGGAGGCAGGCGGAAAAGGACGAGGATAACAAATAGCCGCCCTATGCAAACCAAAATCTCACCTCCGGCCGGCCGGAGGTGAGATTTTTTTTGCTTTTCGCCGGAAACCGCCCGCGCAATATAATTATGCCGCAAGCCCTTTTTGCTCTTGCTTTTTCCCAAAAGCGGGATATAATATATTCAATTAAATCACAAGGAAACGATACTATGCCTAACCCTCATGACCGGAAAAACATACACGCCGAACACAGGGCGCGCGTGCGCCGCAGATTCCTTGAACACGGGCTTGATTCCATGGAACCGCATGAGGTGCTTGAGCTGCTGCTGTTTTTCTCAATTCCCAGAATTGATGTAAACCCGCTGGCACATGAAATAATGAACGCTTTTAACGGCAGCTTCATAAATGTCATGAACGCCGATTACAACCGTCTGCTTGAGGTTAACGGCGTCGGCGCCCAAACCGCCGCGCTTATCCGTCTGGTATCCGAGCTGAGCAGATACACGGGCGCGGCCAAATGCGAAGGGACGGTACTGGCCAACAGGCGTCAGATAATCGACTTTTTGCGCCCGCGCTTTTCAAATCTGGATCACGAAGAGCTGTATATGCTGTGCCTGAACGGTAAAAACCGCGTTTTGAGCGTGCTGCGCGTGTCAAGCGGCAATTCCGTCAGCACAAGCGCCGACATACGCGTCGTAGCGCGCGA
>WRLW01000245.1 GCA_009777435.1 Oscillospiraceae bacterium
GGGCTACGCGTCGGCCATAGCCACAGTTTTGTTTATATTGATGATAGGCACGAATAAGATGGTGCAGCGGCTTCTGAGGCGCGTCGGGCAATAAGCGAGAGAGGGTTCTTTTTATGGACAGTGCGCTTCCAAACAAAAGAAAAGCAAGGCGTCCGGGCGCGCGCGCGTCGCTGAAACGCGTTTTCCACCGCGAGCGGCAGATTAACCGCTCGGCGGCGGGCAACGGGCTGTTGTTTTTCCTGATGGCCATATGCGGCGCTTTTATGGTTCTGCCCATAGTAATGATCGTCAACAACTCGCTTAAGCCGCTTGACGAGATATTTCAGTTCCCTCCGAGGATTTTTGTGCGTAATCCCACTTTTGAGAATTTTTCCGACCTGTTCGTTCTCATGAACGATTCGTGGGTGCCCTTCTCCCGCTACATACTCAACACCATCATCATCACGGGCTGCGGTACGGTCGGTCACGTCATCTGCGCGTCACTGGCCGCGTACCCGCTGTCTAAGCATGATTTTCCGGGCAAGAACACGCTGTTTTCATTGGTCATACTGTCCATGATGTTCTCTTGGACGGTCACGCAGATTCCCAACTACATGATAATCACATACTTAGGCATCAACAACACGCATTTGGCGCTCATACTGCCCGCCTGCGCTTTTGGCATGGGGCTATATCTGATGAAGCAGTTCATGGAACAATTACCCGACTCTCTTATCGAATCGGCGCGGCTTGACGGGGCGGGTGAGTTCGGGGTGTTCTGGCGTATCATCATGCCCAACGTCAAGCCGGCGTGGCTTACGCTCGCCATTTTTCAGTTCCAGACACTCTGGGGCAATACGGGGTATCTGTTCCTGCGCGACGAGGAGCTTAAGCCGCTGCAATTCGCCATGCAGGCCATTACGCGCGGCGGCGCCCAAAGGGCCGGCGCGTCGGCGGCCGTCGCTCTTATCATCGCCGCCATCCCGATAACGTTTTTCCTTGTCTGCCAGTCAAATATCCTTGAGACAATGACCACGTCCGGCATAAAAGAATGATGAATTTCAGGCGGAGGGGGCAACTGCGGATGAAACGCGTCATAACCTGTATATTCGTATGCTTGCTGTGCGCGGCGGCGCCGCTTCCCGCCGCCGCCGCGGGCATTGTGCCGTATGACTCATATAATTACGACTATTGGGGCGATATCGTGTTCACGCCCGCGCCCTATGTGCCCGGACGCACTATATCGGGCGTATCACTTGGCGTGGGCGCGTTTTCCGGCCCTCAGGATATGTGCGTAGGCCCCGACGGTCTGGTATATGTCGCCGATACCGGCAACAACCGTATTGTGATACTCAACGCCGATATGACCAGTGCGGTCGGCGTGATTGATTCCTTCGACAACGGCGGCGCCGCCGACTTTTTCAACGTGCCTTGCGGCGTGGCGGTTTCGCAGGATAACATGCTTTATATCGCAGACTCGCAAAACAGGCGAGTGGTGGTGCTGTATGACGGCAAGCTCGCCAATATCGTCAGCAACCCCCAATCTGAAATGCTCGAATACGGCGGTGAAAACAGCGGGTTCATCTTCCAGCCGCTAAAGCTGGCCGTTGACTATGCGGGACGCGTTTACGTCATAGCGCGCGGTATGACTCAGGGCATCATGGTCTTTAATCCCGAAGGCGACTTTACAGGCTTTTTTGGCACCATAAACGTGCAGATAACGCCTTGGGAGATACTTTGGCGCACCATATCCACAAAAGCCGAACGCTCAAAGCAGACCCTGTTCATACCCACAGAGTTCACAGGCATTGACGTAGACCCCAACGGCTTTATCTACGCCTCCAACATAGACACCGAGGGCGAGCGCGCCGTCCGCCGCCTCAATCCCAACGGCGAGGACGTCATCCGCACCGGCGACAATGAAAACGTGGGCGGCGACTTGGAGATACACAGCTTCGGCATATACTCGGGGCCGTCCGCCATCGTTGACGTGGTATATCGGGGCAAGGGCATATATTCCCTGCTCGACTCGCGGCGCGGCCGCATATTCACCTACGATCACGAGGGCAACCTGCTGTATATATTCGGCGGTCTCGGCTCGCAGGCCGGCACCTTCAAGCAGCCCTCCGCCATCGAGGCCTTCGGGAACCGCATAGCCGTTTTGGATACCAGCCGCAACGAAATCATCACCTTCGACGAAACGCTCTACGGGCAGCTTATAAACGAGGCCGTGGCGCTCCGTTACGACGGGAACGAGACACAGGCCGTCGAAAAATGGCATCAGGTGCTGCTGCTCAACGAAAATCTTGAGCTGGCGAATATCGGCATCGGCAAAGCGTATCTCACCTCGGGAGATAACGTAAACGCCATGAAATACCTTAAACTGGGCAAGAGCCGTATATATTACTCCATCGCGTATAAGCGCTACCGCAATGATATATTAAAGGCCAATCTGCCCTATGTGTTCACCGGCGTCCTTGTACTCGCGGCCGCGCTGTTTATAACCGGCAAGGTAAAAAAACGCAAAACCGGAGGGGGGCTACTGACTGATGGTTAAATATTTCTCAAAAGAGAGAATTTACTATTTTCGCCGGGTTTTGACCAACCCCTTGGACTCTTTTTATGAAATACGCCACCGTGAACGCGGAAGCGTACCGCTGGCGCTGATATGCGTGGCTATGTTCGGGTTAGTGTTTACGGTCAACCGTATCTTTTCCAGCTTTATTGTCAACGACGTGGATCCCCGAAGCGTGAACGGGCTGAATGAACTGCTCAGCGTGTTCCTGCTGTTTATGCTGTTCTGCGTGGGCAACTGGTCGATT
>WRLW01000246.1 GCA_009777435.1 Oscillospiraceae bacterium
ATACCACCACGACGGATTCGCCGTAGGGACGCACAGTGTGCGTCCGTGGTTTATTTTGCCACAGCGATGCGTTGACAGGGGAACGCGGGCGCGCAGACGGGCGCGGGGGAACGCGGACGCGCAATGCGCGCCCCTATAGGGTTGCGTGTAATCGGGTCGTAGGGGCGGCCATTGGCCGTCCGCGGTTCATTTCACCGCGCCGCGCGCCACGCCGCCCCATTTGACAGGTATGGTATGATTTAGTTGTCATGCCATACTTGTATATTTATAACGGGGGGCGCTTATGAAACGTTTTGACGCGGTGTGTCTGGGCGAGCTTCTGGTGGACTTCACGCCGTTTGGCCGCAGCCCGGCGGGTATGCGGCTGTTTGAGCAGAACGCCGGCGGCGGGCCGGCCAACGTGGCCGCCGCGCTGGCGGCCTTCGGGCTTCGCTCGGCGTTCGTGGGCAAGGTGGGCGGCGATACGCACGGCGCGTTCCTGCGCTCGGCCATAGAATCTATGGGCGCGGACGCGTCCGGGCTGATTGCCGACCCGTCGGTCAACACCACGCTGGCCTTCGTGACGCTTGACGAAGGCGGCGAGCGCGGCTTCTCGTTCATAAGCGGCGCGCATCTCATGCTCAAAGCCGAGGAGTTAGACATGTCCCATATAACAAACGCGCGCGTCTTTAATTTCAGCTCGCTGACCATGACGGCCGAGCCGGCGCTCGGCGCCACCGTGAGCGCCGCGAAACAGGCGCGCGAGGCGGGCTGTATCATAGCCTTTGACCCCAATTACCGCGCGCCGCTGTGGCCCGGCGAGACGCGGGCCGCGGAGCGGATACGCTCCGCTCTGCCGCTGTGCGATATCGTAAAGATTTCCGAGGAGGAGGCCGTGCTGCTGACCGGCGCGGCCAACCTCAACGACGCCGGTCAGGCCGTTTTGGACGCCGGGCCGCTCTGCGTGCTTATCACGCGCGGCGCCGAAGGCGCGTCGGTCTATCTGCCGTCGGGCTGCGCGCGGACTCCCGCCATGCCCGCCCAAGTGGTGGACACCACGGGCGCGGGCGACGCGTTTATGGCCGGTTTTTTATACGGGCTGCTTACGCGCGGCCTGCACCCGCGCGGCATGACGCCCGGCGACGCGCGCGAAATAAGCGTGTTCGCGCACGCGGCGGCCGCGCTGTGCGTGTCGCGGCGAGGCGGTATGCCGGCCATGCCGCGCCTCGATGAGGTAACGGCGCTCATAAACAAGTTGACATAGACGGCTTGTAAAAGTAAAATATATTTAACGCCAACGCCCAGAAAGGACGGGCTATTGATTTGAAACGCGTATTATCGCTTGCCCTCGCGCTTGTCCTCGCGCTTTCATGGGCCTGCTCAAAGGCGCCCGAGGACGAGGGGACTGATATCATTCCCCCCGAGACGCCCACGCCCATCAGGCTCCCCACGCCCACGTCCGTGCCGCCGCCCACGCCCACCCCGACGTCCATGCCGACGCCGGAACCGGACGTCAGCGGCATAAACCCGCTGAACGGCCTGCCTATGGACGAGGACTACGCCGAGCGCCGTCCGCTCGCCGTGATGTACAATAACATAAGAGAAGCACTGCCCATGCACGGCATCTCGCAGGCCGATCTGATATACGAGGCGCTGGCCGAGGGCGGCATAACGCGCATCGTGGGCTTTTACAAAAACCCGTCCATCGTGCCGCGCTTCGGCTCCATACGCAGCACGCGCGCCTATTACCTCGACATCGCGCAGGCGCACGACGCCATACTCATGCACGCGGGCGGCAGCCCGGAGGCTTTCAGCCTGATATCGTCGCGCAAGCTGCTGACCCTCGACGGCACCCGCATGAACACGCCCTTCTACCGCGACGCCGAGCGCCGCGCGAATAAGGTCAGCCTTGAGCATACCATGTTCGCCAACGGCCCCGACCTTGAGCAGACCCTGCTGAACCTGTCCTCGCGCGTCACATACGTCGAGGGCTACGACCCGTTCGAGGCCTTTGAGTTCATACAGACCGCGACGCCCCAAAGCGGCGCGGACGCCGCCAAGGTCAGCCTCAGATACTCAAACTACAAGACCGGCGTTTTCGATTACGACGAGTCCGACGGCCTGTACTACGTTTCGCAATACGGCAAACCGATGCTCGACGGCGAGAACGGCGCGCAGGTGTGCGTCAAAAACGTGCTGATACTGCATACCGACGTTAAGACCATAGACAGCGTGGGGCGGCTCTCGACGCGCATGACCGGCACGGGCGGCGGCCTCTTCATATGCAACGGCAAGGCCGAGGACATAACCTGGTCGAAGGACGGCCCCGCCTCCCCTTATGTTTACACGCTCGCAAACGGCGCGCCGCTCAAGCTCGAGCGCGGCGTCTCCTATATCAACATAGCGCCCGCGGACGCCCGGATAGAGCTGTCCTGACCCTGTAAAAACATAACGGGCGGCCCTCGGGCCGCCCGTCGTTTTTATGCTCGGTCTCAGAAACCGTTGACCGCGCTCATGTGCTTTATAAGATCCAGCACCTTGTTTGAGTAGCCCATCTCGTTGTCGTACCACGCGACTAACTTTACAAACGTGTCGGTCAGCGCGATGCCGGCGTCGGAGTCGAAAACCGACGTGCATGTCTCGCCGATGAAATCGGACGACACGACAGGCTCGTCCACATACTTCAACACACCCTTCATCGGGCCGTCGGCGGCTTCCTTGACCGCCGCGCAGATGTCGGCATACGTAGCGGGCTTGGCTAAGTTTAAGGTCAGGTCTACCACAGACACGTTTAG
>WRLW01000247.1 GCA_009777435.1 Oscillospiraceae bacterium
GGACAAACTCCTGAAGTCATTGAGCGCGACACCGAGCGCGATAACTTTCTCAGCGCTGCGGAAGCCGTGGCTTACGGGTTGGCGGACAAGGTTCTGGAAAAAAAATAACTGGAGGCTCACATGCCTAAAAACGACGAAAAACGGCCGGTACGCTGCTCATTCTGCGGCAAGCATCAGGAGCAGGTTGATCGCCTGATAGCCGGGCCCGGCGCGTATATATGCAATGAGTGCGTACACCTGTGCCTGAATATCCTCGGAGACGGAGAGCCGGGAGGCCGGGACGAGTCCTCGCGCGCGCTTGAGGACTCCTTCGACACGCTGACGCGCCCGCGCGAGATACACGACATACTCAACGAGTATGTCGTCGGGCAGGATCAGGCTAAAATCGCCTTGAGCGTCGCGCTGTATAATCACTACAAGCGCGTTTATATGGGCGACGATTCAGGCGTTGAACTGCAAAAGAGCAATATCCTGATGATCGGGCCGACCGGCTGCGGTAAAACCCTGATGGCCTCCACATTGGCCAAAATATTGCGCGTACCGTTCGCCATAGCCGACGCCACAACGCTCACCGAGGCCGGCTACGTCGGAGAGGATGTCGAAAACATCCTGCTGCGCCTGATTCAGGCCGCGGATTTCAACGTTTCGCTTGCCGAGCGCGGCATAATATATATAGACGAGCTTGACAAAATCGCGCGCAAAAGCGAAAACGTCTCCATTACGAGAGACGTCAGCGGTGAGGGCGTACAGCAGGCGTTGCTGAAAATTCTTGAGGGCACCATCGCAAACGTGCCGCCCACCGGCGGACGCAAGCATCCCCATCAGGAATTCATACAGATAAACACCAAAAATATACTGTTTATCTGCGGCGGCGCTTTCGACGGTATCGACAAAATAGTAGAAAACAGGCTGGGCAGGTCAGGTATAGGCTTCGGCGCCGAGATACTGACCAAAAGCGAGCGCAGCAAGCGCGAGCTGATGACGCAGATACAGCCGCACGACCTGCTCAAATACGGGATCATCCCGGAGCTTGTCGGGCGTTTGCCGGTCATCGCGCCGCTCGGTCAACTGTCGCGCGACGAGATGATCTCAATACTGACCGAGCCGAAAAACGCGCTTATAAAGCAATATCAGGCCCTGCTGGGCTACGACGGCGTTGAGCTGACATTCGAGCGCGACGCGCTTGAGGCCGTTGCCGATCTTGCCATTGAGCGCGGTATAGGCGCGCGCGGCCTGCGGGCCGTGCTTGAGGGTACCATGACCGATATCATGTATTCTATACCGTCCGACCAATTTGCCGAGAAGGTGGTCATAGGCGCGGGCACAATACGCGAAAACGCGCCGCCGAATATCACCCACAACCCGGACAAACAGCCGGTCGTGCCGCGTTTCTCAAGCGCCGGCGCCCCTCCGCCCAAGCCCAAAAAACGCGCCAGCGTAAGCTGAAATATTACAGGCGGCCGGCAACGGCCGCCTGAGTGTTTGTCATCGCCGTTATGATTTACAAAGAAGCCGTTTTACAAGCCACGCTATATGCGATAACTCTTGTTCGTCAAGTCTTTTCAAATCCTCAATCAATACCGCTGCCTGTTCGGGGCGGCGGTTACTTTCGTCAAAAAAATCCTGCGGAGATATATTCAAATAATCACATATATAGAAAAACATTGTCATAGACGGAAACGCCTTTTTGTTCTCAATTTTATTTATATAATTTGCGCTCTGGCCAATAGACAGGCTCATATCCCTTGCCGAGACGCCTTTTGCGAGCCGAATTTGCGCAAGCCTTTCTCCAAAAAACTGTAATTCCATGTAGTTCACCACCTGCATATCCCATTATAAGGCACATAGAAATCGTAATCGGGGAATTATTTTAGTTATCCCTGTTGACACAGGGAATATGATGGTGTATTATTGGGTTAAATGAAATAACTAACAGTCTAACCTCGCACCGCGGTACGGTACAATTACTTTTGGAGGAATCGAAAAATGTCAGGCAACGAAAAAGAAAAGGCATTAGTAAACGCGGCTTACAACGGAGAATTGGCTAAAGTCAAATCGCTTATCGACGAGGGCGTTGATGTTAACTGTTTTCCTGTAGATTTAACACCTCTCATGGCCGCGGCATGGAAAGGATATCAAACTGATTCCGCCGCAATTATAGAATTACTGATAAAGCATGGCGCGGATGTTAACGCGACAGACCGATACGGTTCTTCTGCGGTGAGATTAGCGCATCGAAAGGGGTTAACAAAAATCGTTGATTTACTTAAAGCTCATGGCGGGAAGTATTTAGGGGCATAAATCATGTTTTGATTTATGAAAAACCCAAAACATGACATAACAAAAAAAGCCTGCCGCGGCGGGCTTTTTTGCTTTCTGACTAAAAAACTCACACAACAAACGGGCGGCCGCCTGAGTGTTTGTGAATAGTCTATATTCTGTTTATGACATGGGCGTATATGTCGGTACATATTCCCTGAGCAGCGCGACTACTTTTTTGCCGTCGCCGCTTTCGGCGGCCGCGCGCAGGGCGTCTATACGCGGCTCCAGCCCGGCCATAACGACGTTTTCGGGTCTGCCCACGAAAATCTTCTCGTGCTTTGTGGCTAACAGGCCCTCCTCCGCGGTCAGCAGCTCCTCATAAAGCTTCTCGCCCGGGCGAAGGCCGGTTATCTCGACCGGTATCTCACCCGGCTCCATGCCCGACAACCGTATGAGGTCATGCACCAAATCGAGTATACGGATGGGCTGCCCCATATCGAGTATA
>WRLW01000248.1 GCA_009777435.1 Oscillospiraceae bacterium
CGGCCATTGGCCGTCCGCGTTTCCCTGCCACGCCGCGCGTTGCGGTAAAATAGACCACACCACGGACGCGCAATGCGCGCCCCTACGGGGGTCGTCGTAGGGGCGGCCATTGGCCGTCCGCCGTCCCCATCAATAATGAAATTTATTTCCGTAGTTTGGGAAATTTATTTCCCAAACTACTATTGACAGCTCACGCATTGTGTGATAACATTCCGCGTTGTAGGCGTTTTGCGGAGAGGCCAAGCGGCCGCCGCGGCCATTTTTTCTGATGAGAGTGGGGGATGCCTCATGATGGGCAAGCGTATCCGCGATTTAAGGCGCGGCGCGCGCATGACCCAGAAGGAGCTGTCGGGCTATCTGGGCGTGTCGGCCAGCGCCGTCGGTATGTACGAGCAAAACAGGCGCACGCCGGACGTCGAGACCTTGGCCGTGCTGTGCGGGCGCTTTAAGGTGACGGCCGACTATCTGCTGTTCGGCAAGGGCGAGCCGTCGTCCGAGGCTGTGCCGGTCAACGATTTTCTGACATCGCTGGAGCGTCAGATCGAGACGCGCAAGGGGCTTTTGTATCAGGCGCTGCCGGACGGCCGCCAGAGAATATTTACAAACGCCGAGATAGACAAATTCAACGACGCCATACGCATCGGCGCGGCAATGGCGCTGGGCGTGACGAAAGGACGAGAGACCGTATGAGCGCATCGCGTGAAAAGAGGATCAGGGCGGAGCTGCGGGGTCAGGAGCCGCAAAAGAAAACCGCGGCGCAGATCGGCGGCGCCGTGAGGAAGCGTTTGGGCGTTATGCTCATAGTGGTTTTGGCGCTGTGCTTAGTAGCGCTGCTTCTTTACGGGCAGGGGCTGCCGCAGCGGTATATAACCGCCGTGACCGTAGAGGGCCAGAACCTGTCGGCCGTCGAGCTGGGATATTATTACCTTAAAAATTCATGGGATTTCCTGAACCAATACGGCGAGCTGTTTGTGATGTACTACGGGCTTGACCCATACAGGCCGCTGGCGGAGCAGGAATATGACGAGGGAATGTCGTGGGCCGAGTATCTGATGAACATCGCCATGAACTCGGTCAAGGATACCGTGCTGTTCAGCAACTTAGCCGCCGAGGAGGGCATAACGCTGACCGAGTGGGACGTCGAGCGCATCGACAAGGCGATGGAGGACATAGCCCTGTACGCCTCTGTGAGCAGCCAGTCGGTCAATAAGTATCTGTCGAATATCTACGGCAGGGGCATGAACGCGGAGATCCTGCGCAAATGCGTGGAGCGCGAGCGTCTGGCGGCGCGGTATGAGATCCACCACAGGGACTCCTTCACGTTCAGCGACGCCGATATACAGGAGCATTACGAACAAAACGCCCAGCTGTTCGACATGGTGGATTACCGTATGCTGGCGCTGAGCAAAACCCTTGGCGACGAGGAATACGAGGCGGCTATCGAAGCGGGCGACGACCCGGAGGCCATCGTAGATACGCCTATCGGCGAGATGACCGCCGAGAATAAGATGGCCTATGATAGCTGCGCGCTGCTGGCCGGTGAACCCGGCCTGACCGCCGAGACCTTCAACGAGCTTGCCGCCGGCTACGCGCCGGAATACTTCAAAGACGCTTACGACGAGGATCCCGACTACTCGCTGTATGAGGATTCGGCCTATCACGAGTCCGCGCTGATGGACTGGCTGTTCGACGCCGCGCGCGTGAGCGGCGACATTGAGGTCATCGACAATGGCGACTCGTTCGTGACGGCCCTGTTCATAGGGCGCACGAGGCATACGGGCGATACCGTAACGGCGCGCCGCATACTGGCCGCGCCCGACGCCGATACCGACGCGGCATGGAACGAGGCCGACATGCGCGCGGGCAACCTGCTGCGCCCGATGGAGGGCGGCATCGACGAAAACGCGTTCGCGCGGAAGGCCGACGATGAATCGGACGACTACGCGGCGCCCGGCCCCGGCGGCCTGTACAAGGAGATATCGCGCGGGGAATTCCAAAGCGATGAGATCGACGAATGGCTGTTTGACGCGGCGCGTAAACACGGCGACGTGGCCATGTTCAGGGGCTACGACGGGTACAGCATCCTGTTCTACGCCGGGCCGGGCCGCCAAGAATGGATGGTCAACGTGGAGACCACCTTGCGCGACGAGGCATACAACGCGTTCCGCGGCGAGAAAGTCCTGCTCTCCGGCAACCCGGAGCGCAAAGCGATAGGAATGAGAATGGTGGCCAGCCTGTAAGACCAAAAAAACAGCCCCCGGACGCGAAAGCGCCCGGGGGTGTTTTTTGCTGCGCGGTCAGCGTTTTGTTTTACCGCAACGCGCGGACGGGGCGGCAATGCGCGGGGGGACGCGGACGCACAGTGTGCGCCCCTACGGGGGTTTTATCACACCTCTGCCGTTCTGACCGCGTTCAGGGCGGCGTCTCCGGTTCCCGTTACCTTTGCTCTGATTATCTTCCCGCGCGCGTCTCCGGCGCCGGTTACGTTTACCCTGAAATAATTTTCCGCGTGTCCGCTCAGGCGCCCGTTACCGTCTGCGGTCTCGGCCAAAACGTTCAGCGTCCGGCCCGCGCACGCGTCCGCCGCCGCGCGCCACAGCCTGCCCGCGAGCAGCGAGGCGCGCGCCGCGCGTTCGCGTTTAAGGGCCGCCGTGTGACGGCCGGGCATGGAGGCCGCCGGCGTGCCCGGACGCGCCGAAAACGGGAATATGTGCATAAACGCGAACCCGGCGGCCTCGACAAAGGCCAG
>WRLW01000249.1 GCA_009777435.1 Oscillospiraceae bacterium
CGGCGATTGACTTGTTTCCGAGGCTCAGAAGAAAAATCACACCAGCCACCACTCAGCCACCACCAATATTTTTTTCGGGAATCTGTCACCTATCATTGACACTTGCACACGCACGCGGTATGGCAAAAGAAGAAATTTCTTGACTAACGGGCGGCGGCGTGTTAGAATACCACAAGCGTTTTGCGGTGAGGCAAGGCGTAATCCACACGCATGGCGGCGGGGGCGCATCGCGCTTCCGGTTCGGTGTCCCGTGTGTGGGCCGTAAAGGCTCATGGGCCGCCAAACGAACGCTTGCGGAGGAAAATAACAAAAAAACGGAGGAAACAAGTCTATGGCAGTCGTATCCATGAAAAGCCTGCTCGAGGCGGGCGTCCACTTCGGGCACCAGACCCGTCGCTGGAACCCTAAAATGGCGCCGTTTATCTTTACGGAGCGTAACGGTATCTACATTATTGACCTGCAAAAAACGGTCAAAAAGCTGGAGGAAGCGTATTATTTTGTGCGCGACCTTGCCGCCGACGGGCAGGAGCTGCTGTTCGTGGGCACCAAGAAGCAGGCGCAGGAGGCCATCAAGGAAGAAGCCGAGCGCGTGGGCATGTTCTATGTCAACGCCCGCTGGCTGGGCGGTATGCTGACAAACTTCAAGACCATGCGCCGCCGCATCGACCGCCTGCACCAGCTCAAGAAGATGGAAGAGGACGGCACCTTTGACATGCTGCCCAAAAAGGAAGTCATCAAGCATAAGGGCGAGATAGACAAGCTTGAAAAGTACCTTGGCGGCGTTAAGGATATGAGGCGTCAGCCCGGCGCGCTGTTCATCATAGACCCGCGCAAAGAACGCAACGCCATAGCCGAGGCGCGCAAGCTCGGTATTCCTATAGTGGCCATCGTTGACACCAACTGTGACCCGGACGAGATAGATTACCCGATACCCGGCAACGACGACGCGATCCGCGCCATCAAGCTGATATCGCAGACAATGGCAAACGCCGTGCTGGAAGGCCGTCAGGGCGAGCAGACTGAACCGGAAGCCGTCGCGGAAAAGAAAGAGGAAGAAGTCACGGCGGCCGACGCGAACGTACCCGAAAGCGCGGTACAATAAAGATAAGATCGACGAAAGGATAGAATATTATGTCATTTACCGCGAAAGACGTCCAAGCGCTGCGCCAGATGACCGGCGTCGGCATGATGGACTGCAAGAACGCGCTGGCCGAGTCCGGCGGCGATATCGAAAAAGCCGTGCTGATGCTTCGTGAAAAAGGGCTTGCCGCCGCCGACAAAAAGGCGGGGCGCATAGCCGCCGAGGGTATGGTCTACGCGACCGTCGCGCAAAACGGCGTGGCGGGCATGATAGAGGTCAACAGCGAAACCGACTTCGTTGCCAAGAACGAGGATTTCCAAAAATTCGTCAAAGACCTTGCGGCCGTGGTCATCGAAAACGACCCCGCCGATTTGGACGCGCTGGGCGAATGTAAATACCCGGGCGGCGGCCTGACTGTCGCCGAGACGCTGCGCGAAAAGATACTTGTTATCGGCGAGAATCTTAAAATACGCCGCTTCGCGCGTTTTGCCGAGCCGTATAACGTGTCATACGTCCATATGGGCGGCAAGATAGGCGTGCTGGTACACCTTGAGACCGACGCCTCGATAGCCGGCAATCCCGGGCTCCATGAGCTTGGCTATGATATCTGTATGCAGGCGGCGGCCATGCGGCCTTCCGTCCTCAGCCGTGATCAGGTGGCCCAAGAGACCATCGAAACCGAGCGCGGCGTATACCTGTCGCAGGCAAAGGCGGAGGGTAAGCCCGACAACGTGGCCGAGAAGATGGTCATAGGGCGGCTGAACAAGTATTTCGCCGAAAACTGTCTGCTGGAGCAAGAGTTTTTCAAAGATGAGAAACTCACGGTCGGGAAACTGATCGAGCAAAAGTCGAAGGAACTGGGCGGCTCGGTCAAACTGACGGCGTATTACAGATTCGAGAAAGGCGAGGGGCTTGAGAAGCGCGAGGACAATTTCGCCGAGGAAGTCGCCGGCATGATAAAATAAGCATGGCGTAAGAATCACGGCGCCGCGCGCTATACGCTAAGACGGCATAAAGGAACGAGGGAAGCCCCTCGTTCCTTTATAACGCCCAGAGATACCGGTTACTTCCTCATGCACACGGGCAGGTTGCCCTGCGAGTTGTGATACGCCACACATTCGCAGCATTTGCCGTGACGTCCGCATGAATTTGACGAGCAGGAGCATTTAATGTTCGGGTTTGATTGGCAGGCCATTTGCAACTCTCCTTTATAACCGGGGCTGACGCCCGGGGATTAACGGGAAACTATACCAGCTTGTAAATGTTCGCTTCATAGGGGCGCAGATAAGGCATGGAGCCGCCGCAGCTGCCGAGCAGCAGGCCCCGGCGCTCGGGGCGCGCCGGGGCCGCGCAGCTTACGTTGGTTATATTCATTTCAACGTAAAGCGTTTCTCCCAAGTATGAGCGCTTGAAGCAGAACACGTCGCGGCGCTTGGCGGCGGCCGGTGTGAAATCGCCGCGCAGCAGCGCGGGGTTGGCGCGCCGCAGGAGTATGAGCTGACGCGTGAAATTCAATACCGATTGGTCGTCGCGCTCCTGCGCGTCCACGCACAGCTTTTGGATGCCCGCGCGGTCTTGCTTCAGCCACGGCGTGCCTGTGGTAAAGCCTCCGTATGGCTGCCAGGGCATCGGTACGCGCGCGTGGTCGCGGGTG
>WRLW01000250.1 GCA_009777435.1 Oscillospiraceae bacterium
TCAAACGGGCGTCGCCGTCAAGCCGCTGTATATCACGACCACGGCCAAAAACGGCAAGGTTTCATACCGCGCGAAAAAACAGAGCGCGCTGTACGCCATCCGGGTGGGCGCCACCGAAAACGACGACGGTTCGTACACTCTGCCGTCGGACTGGGTGAAGCTGAAAGCGGGCGGCTTGGAGGCTCCGAAGGCCGTTAAGCCCGATTATAAAAACGAAAGAGTCAAGCCGCCGAGAGGTACGATGTATAGCCTCAGGGACAGCCGGGGCGTGGGTGACGGCAGAAAGACTGTAGATTTAGACGAGGGCCAATGGACATACAGGTCTATGCCGACGCGGAAGAAGGCCCCGGGCGCGACGGTCAGCCATCAGGTGGCGCCGCGCGCGGAGTTTGACCCCGGCACGACGGCACTCCAAAACGGCAAGCTCAACGCGGATAAAAAGCTTGAGTTTCTGTATAACGGCAGTTGGAGCGGCTTCAAAGCGCCGCAAGGCCCGCAGACCTCGGAAATCTTAGTGAGGGTCAAGCCGTCCGGCAAGCCGAAATCAACCATGTCATACACGAGCGCGCAGGCCGGCTCGGCCACCATGCGCGATTCGCCGCACGCCTCGGGTACGGCTGAAATGGCGAAGGCCGGCCAGTGGGTGCCCGAGCAGACAGTCCTGCTTGCCAGCCTTGAGTATAGTTTTACATACGAATGGGGCGAGTTCGCGAATGACCGCGGAAAAACCGTCAGCGGCATATTGAGTTATAAATTTACGAAGCTTGAGGACTGAGCTCCGATAAAGCCGAAGCGCCCCCAAACGGGGGCGCTTCGCTTGCACACGGCTTGTCAGCCGCCTTTTTTCTTTTTGCCGACAGGGTTGTAGTTCGGCCCGAATTCCAGATCCACATTGTTGAAATCCGTGCGCGGCCTCGGTACAACCGTATCCTCGTCGGGTTCCCAGATATCTGAAAAGTCGCCGCCCGAGCCGTCTCCGAGCCTGACCTCGAATACCTTCATATCACCGGGCGCGTCGTTTGCGCTTTCTTCCTCCGCCTCAAAAACGGCGGGGACGTCCTCCGCGCCGGCCTCGGCCGGCTTGTCCACGCCATCCTCGGCGGCGGGCGTACCATTCGCGCTCTCCGCCGATATCTCGCGCTCGCTCTCCGCGATGCGCGCCGCGATAGACTCGTCGATATCCTTGACGGCCGACTCCACTTTGTCGGCGCGCACCGCCTTTGGGCTTATCTCCACAGGCACCTCGGGGATGGCCGACAGCAGCTCCATCTCTTTGCGGTACAGCTCGCGAAGCTGGGTGACAAAGCGTATGGTTTCGCTCTTGGCGGCGTCGAGACGCGCCTGCTCGCGCTCCGTTTCGATTCTGAACTCGGCGGTGCGGCTGCGCGACGCGATTTCCGCGCCCCTTATTATCTCCGCCGCCTGACGTTCGGCTTCTTTGGTGACGTTCTGCGCGTTTTGCTGCGCGGTAAGCAGTGTTTTGCGCATAACGTCGTCAACGCTGCGATACTCCTCGACCTTTTCGACAAGCACCTTCAGCTTGCTTTTCAATATGGCGTTTTCCTTAAAAAGGGCGGAGTAACTCTCCGAAACCGTTTCGAGAAAGGTATCCACGCCGTCCGCCGCGTAACCGCCAAACACGGCCTTTTCAAATTGCTTCTCCTGAATTTCCTGAGGCGTCAGCATATTTGCCTCCCTTTTTAGAAGTACATACCGTTGTTTTCAAGCTCGTCCAGCAACGAGTCGCCCACAATGTCCACATTATAGGGCGTTATGAAATATGTATAGCGGGCCACCTTTTGGATTTTGCCGTCGAGCGCGTAGGCCACGCCGCCCAGAAAGTCCGTGAGGCGGTTGGAGGTGGTTTTGTCGGCGCTCTCAAGATTCAGCACGACGGGGCGCTTCTCGCGCAGATGGTCGGCAATCACTACGGCCTCGTCGAATTTTACCGGCGTGACCACCGCAACCGTGAGCTGTGTGGTGGTGTGTATGTTGACCACCTTGCTGCCCGGGCGGGTATCCGGCATCTTTTCCGATTTGTCCTGCTGCGCGGCGCTGTTACGCGGTTTGCCGAACACCTCCTCAATGCTGTCCTCGTCGTCCTCGGAATAAGGACGGGTCAGCTTCCACAGGCTATCCAACAATCCCATTATGTACCGCTCCCTCTCATTTATCGTCTGTACCCAAACAATGCCGTTCCCACGCGTATCATGGTGGCGCCCGCTTCGATGGCTTCCTCAAAATCATCACTCATGCCCATAGATAAAACGGGACTACAAGTATTATGCGATAAATCCGGTATTATGTCAACAAAAAGTTTCCGCATAATGTCATAATACTTGCGTGACGACCCCGCCGCGTCAACTATAGGAGGTATGGCCATCAATCCGCATACGCATATATGGGATAACTCCAAAATTTGGCTGAAAGATTTATGAAAATCATACAACCCCAAACCCGACTTGCTCGGCTCGCCGCCGACATTGACCTCGACCAGCGCCTTTTGACGGATTCCCATCGCCGCCGCCGTCCTGTCCACGGCCTCGGCAAGCCTTATGGAATCCAATGATTGCAGCAGTTCGACGCGCCCCACGACATGCCGCGCCTTGTTGGTTTGAAGGTGTCCTATGAAATGCAGCTCTGCGCCGTCATACGCGCCTTGGCCGTGTTTTTGAAGCATTTCCTGAACGCGGTTTTCGCCCACGGCGTCCACGCCC
>WRLW01000251.1 GCA_009777435.1 Oscillospiraceae bacterium
GGCATAACGGTGTAGACCGACGGGGTTTAGCCGCGCGACACAGGCGGTTCGCCGACGGCCATACCTATTTCCCGCTGCGCCATGGCGTAACGGGTTAGCGAGTCCATCATAAACAGTACGTTTTTGCCTTTATCGCGGAAATACTCGGCAATCGCCGTGCCGGTCTGCGACGCTTTGGCGCGTATCAGGGCCGGCTGGTCGGAGGTTGCTATAACAAGCACGGAGCGCTTCAGCCCCTCCTCCTGCAGGTCGCGCTCCAAAAAGTCGCGCACCTCGCGCCCGCGCTCGCCTATCAGCGTTATAACGTTTATATCCGACTTGGCGTATCGGGCTATCATACCCAGAAGCGTTGATTTGCCCACGCCCGACCCGGCGAATATGCCAACCCTCTGCCCGCGCCCGCATGTTAAAAAACCGTCTATGGCGCGGACGCCAAGCGGTAAAATATCGTGTATTCTCGGACGCGACAGCGGGTTTGGCGGACTGTTCTCCAAAGAGTAAAATTCGGTCGGGATAATGGGAGGGCCGCCGTCCATCGGATTGCCCAGCCCGTCAAGCACACGGCCGATGTACTGGTCGCCGACTCCCGCGCGAAGGCTTTTGTTGGCGGATTCCACGCGCGACCCCGGCCCGACCCCGGACAGGTCGCCAAACGGCATAAGCAGTATGTTTTTGTCGCGGAAACCAACCACTTCGGCCTCAATGAAACTGTCGCCGCGCAGCGGGTATACGCGGCAAAGCTCACCGAGCTGGACGGCCGGGCCGTTCGCCTCAACCGTAAGCCCCGCAATCATAGTAACCTTGCCGGAATAGCTTAAACTGTCGCTCTGCTGAGCTATGACTCTGTAACGCGATAAATCAATACCCATTTTAACTCCTGTAAGGCTTTGGTTATGCTACAGCCCCATGTTCCGTTTCATCTGAGCCATTTGAGTGTCCGCGCCCGCGTCGATAATGCCGCTGGGGCTTTCGATAACGGCGTCGAAACGGTTAAGCGTGGGGTCGGATATCAGCTTGGCGTCTACATGCCCCTTGTTTGTCTGGAGTTTAACGCTTTTTTTGTCGAAAAAACGCGTATACTCCTCCGGGTTCAGCCTTATCGTAACGACGTCC
Organism: Oscillospiraceae bacterium; assembly: GCA_009777435.1. Taxonomy (GTDB): domain Bacteria; phylum Bacillota; class Clostridia; order Oscillospirales; family UBA929; genus WRMG01. The sequence goes on from WRLW01000251.1 coordinate 1,114, forward strand.
TCCGCCGGCATACGGGAAACGGCCTCCTTTAGCATGGAGATATAGGCGCCGTCGTCGTCGGACAACTCCTTGTACAGTATTTTGCCCGCCACGTCCATAGCGATTCCGAGCATCTGCGTTTCAAGGCCGGCCAGCAGGCGTTCCCGTTCCCCGGTGAAACGGCGTTCGGCGTCGGCCGCCTCGCCGTTTATCTTTCCAATCATTTCCTCTATCTGCTCGCGCGCCTGAACCGCGCCGTTTGAAAATCCCTCGTTCCAGGCATGGTCGCGAAGCTCGTTAACGCTCTGCTCCGCTTCGCGCATCAGGGCCAACGCTTCGTTGCGCGCGTCGGCCAGCATGGCGGACACCTCGTCCTGCGCCGCTATGACAAGCTCGTCGTAGGCGGCCTGATAAGCGCGCCGCTCCGCCAGCTCCCGTTTTTCGGACAAAGCGCCGTCGTCGGCTGCGGCAACGGCAACAACCGGCGTTTCCTCAGCGGAGGAAACGTCGTCATCATCGGCGGGCGCCGCCTCGACAGGTTTTTTTTCAATTTCCAGCACACGGACAAAGCCCGCCTTGATAACCTTAGACAACAACCTCATCCTCCGAGCCGCGTGAAATAATGATTTCGCCTGTATCCTGAAGCCTGCGGATAACATTGACTATCTTCTGCTGGGCCTCCTCAACGTCACGCACACGCACGGGCCCCATGTATTCCATATCCTCTTTTATCATGTCGCGCAGACGCGTTGACATATTGTCGAAAATCATCTTCGCAACCTCCGGCGTGGCGGTTTTAAGCGAGATGGTCAGGTCGGCGTTGTCAACCTCTTTAAGCACACGCTGAATGGCGCGCTTGTCTAACTTTACTATGTCCTCGAACACGAACATCTTGCGGCGTATCTCGTCGACAAGGTCGGCGTTGCGCGTTTCGAGCGTTTCAAGAACGTTTCGCTCGGTTCCGCGGTCGGTTGCGTTAAGTATATCGACGATAGCCTGTATGCCGCCGATGGTGGTGAAGTCGTCCATGCCCATGCTCGACAGCTTTTTATCCAAAACGCGCTCAATCTCGCGCACATATTCGGGCGATGTACGGTCCATTAGCGCTATGCGCTCGACGACCTCGGTTTGCTTTTCTGCCGGCAGCTTTGAAATAATCGCGGAGGCCATAGGCGGGTCTAAATAGGCGCAGACGAGCGCGATGGTCTGCGGATGCTCGTTTTGCAGAAAGTTGGTCAGCTGATTCGGGTCGGCCTTGCGCGCGAAGTCGAACGGGCGCACCTGCAGCGACGAGGTGAGCCGGGTCAGGATAGACAGCGCCCTCTCCGGGCCCATGGCCTTTTCCAGCACGTCACGGGCATAATCCAAGCCGCCCTCGGAGATATAATTCTGGGCTATACACTCGTCGTAAAACTCCGAAACAACGGATTCGCGCATTTCCGAGTCTACGCGCCGCACATTGGTTATGTCTAACGTAAGCTGCTCTATCTCGTCGTCCTTCAGATATTTGAATATTTTGGCGGACAGCTCCTTGCCGAGCGCTATAAGAAGCACGGCGGCCTTTTCG
>WRLW01000252.1 GCA_009777435.1 Oscillospiraceae bacterium
TACACGCGAATTACGGAGCCTGTGGCCTTTGGCATATCCTCGCTGTTGCCGTCAATGGTTATGTCTTTTAGCGTCAGGTCGCCGCGGTATTCTACATCGATCATGATCCCGGCAAACGTGCCGAACCGCTTGAGCATCGCGCCGAGAGCCTCCGGCGGCGCGTCCCATGTCTGCGGCGTCCCGGTGACCGTCACTGTTCCGGTTATGTATATCAGCCTCGCCGGCTCATCCGTATCCGCTTTTTCTATGAGAAGCTCCCGCGCCCTCGCGAAGGTGCGGACGGGGGTCGCCGGGGATGTCCCATTGTTCCCGTCATTGCCGGCGGTCGTGCCGTCTAAGTATATAATGGTTTCATTCCCGACCACCACATTGTCCCCGTCTTGGAAAAGCCTTACAAATGTTTCAGGGTTGGCTATATGGTAATTGGCCAGCAGGGCCGGATATTCGGAGCCGTCCACCAGCGGTCTGCTGTACATGGAGCCGTCAAAGTCCACATCAAAGCTTCGGGTAATATTCTCGCCCTGAACAAGCGGGATGACGCCGGCGGCCGAACTGCAGAAAATAGAGCCGGTTATGTTAGAAGCGTTATACAGCCGCGCCCGCCCGGTCGCGTCCGCGCGCAGGGCCGGGGCGGAGCCTGTGGCCGTAATTGTCCCGTTTTGTATATCGAACAGCCCGCCGCTGACCGTTGCGGCGGGAAAGCTATCGCTGGCGCTGATTATGGAACAGCCGTCCATAACGGCCTGCCCGACGTTGTTGATAAAAAGCGCGCGGGAGCTGCCGTTTCCGCTAAGCTCCGCGCCCGTGCCGAGCGTAAGCTTCCCGCCGTTTACATAAACTAAGCCGTTGACGCTCGATACGTTGCGCGCCCCGCTGACGGTAATATTCTTTAAGGTCAGCTCGCCTGCAGCCGTAACGGTGAAAAGCTCGCCGGTAAAGGCGGTGGCGGGGGGGCTGGCGTTGGGGCTGGAGGCGGTGGAGTGTTTTTGAATGGAGACGCCAGATTTTGTCATGGCGATCTCTTTTTCGTCATCGATGACTATGGGCCGAACCATAACCAGCAATAGCTCGACCTCGGGTATTGTTTCCGCAAGATAAAGCGCCCGTTCGAGGGTTACGGGGGCTTCCGTGTTGCTGCCCCTGCCGCCCGGGGAGCCTTCCAAATCGTTTACGTACACCACGCGGGCGGGGTATACCCACATGGCCGCGTCGTAATCGACTTCCCATCCCGGCGCGGTCATAATGGTAAACTTATCATGGTATGGCGCTATCGACTCCCCGTTTGTCATTGAGATCACCTTGCGCGCGTTGGGAGGTGTCCGCGCGGAGTAATCCACTACATATTCAAGCGCAACCGTGTCCGAGGTAATGTTGATGGCCGCCGTGGTGTCGGATGCGCTGTAGACGAAGATATCGACGCCGCTGCTGGTGATAAAGGTGTTCGTCGCGTCAATATTTAGGGGGCCGTAAAATTGAACCCCTCTCGCGCCGGTGGTTTCAAGGGTTGAGTTTTCTATCGTAATCCGGTAGCCTGAGGTGGTGACGCCGACCACAAGACCGGCGCAGCCCTTGAGCGTGGAGTTTCTTATCGTAATGTAGCTGGCGTTGGGGATAAGCGCGCCGGTTCCTTTTACCGGCGGCGAGGCGTCGGTTTCGTTGTCAATTACGGAGTCGTCAATGGTGATGTTAGAGGCGGCGGCATAGGCAAAAAGCGCTGTGCCGGCGGTTAATCCCACCGCCCGCTTTATGGTTACGCCCCTGATCTCAATGACCGTGGCGCCGCCGAACGCGGCGTTCAAATTCCATGCGCCGCCGCATACATATATAATGCCGTCGTCGTCTAACAGCTCTATGGCCTTCGCGTAGGTCAAAACCGGGTTTGTTACGCTGTCGCCGTCGTTCGAGTCATTGCCTTGAGAGGCGCCGGTCGCCATGGTCGAGACATAGACCGCCGCCATCGACCCGCCGGCGCGCTGGACGGTCATGTCGCCGTTATCCTCAAGCTGCAATTTGCGGTTATGTGCAGTCAGATAAAAGTAGTCCTCGGCGCCGGGTGCCGCGCCCGTAACCAAAACCTTGCCCTCGAGAATGAGCGCCGGGGCGACCGTGTTGATATATACCAAGCCGCCCGCTATCGGGGCAGCTAACTGAATGGGGTTGGCGAGGGCGTTAAGCCAAACGGCCGTGCTGCCAAAAAAACTGACGTTTTCATCGATAATAAGCGTCGCGTTGTCCATGACATAGATCATTTGCGTGCGCGTGGGGTCGTCGGGGTCAACGCCAAAGGCGATGTTTTTAATGGTCAGCGTAATGCCCTGATCTACAACAAACGCGTTGCCGCTAAGCGGCTCGGCCATCCGAATGGTGATGTCCTTCCCGCCGCCGTCCAGCGTTCTGTCGGCGTTGATCTGGTATTGCGACGTCATTATTATGACCGCCTCGTCGCCGGCAAGCGCCAAGGCCCGCTCGAAGGTGCGCACAGCGCTGCCTTCGTCGTCGGCGGTTCCGTCGTTCGCGTCGTTTCCGTGTCCGGGGTTCCAATATACGGTGGTAAGCTCTCCCGCCGCCGCCGCGGTCAGACTGAACTGCGGCGACATTTGGACAAGCAGCATCGCCGCCATCAGCACCGACATAGCCCGGGGTAAAAACCGTGTCTGT
>WRLW01000253.1 GCA_009777435.1 Oscillospiraceae bacterium
TAGGCCAGTATCGCGCTCGCCTGCTCGACCAACGGCTCAACTGGGGCATAGACGAAAACATCGTCGTAGCCCGTGCCGCCGGACAATTCCATCAGCCGCGCCGTATCGGGCGCTTTGAGATACACAAGCTCAACGCCGCATTGCTTAGCGTGTTCTGGAGAGTAAAGCGCGGCGGCACGTGAGAGCCGCGCCTCGTTTATGTCCGTCACCACAAGCAATGACGGGCGACGGTCACAGTGCAGGGCGTAGTCAATCGCGCCCAGTCCCATCGGGCCGACGCCGGCAAGCAGCGCCATCTTGCCGCCCTCCACAATGCCCATCTCGTGGACGTATGTCCCCGGCTTGGTGTGGTAATTAACATGGAAGCCTCCTACGATGCAGCTCATCGGCTCGGCCAGCGAGCCGTGGTAGAACGCCTTGCCGTCATACGGCAGCAGGCACCCGCGCTCCATGACAACGCCCGGTATGATGACGTATGTGGCATCGCCGCCGATATAGGGGAAGCTGTAACCCGGCGCGGCGTAAACGTTTTCGGGCGCATTTATCGCGGGCTGTATCGAGAATTTGCCGCCGGGCTTGAATTGTCCTGCCCACTTCGCGCCGATTTTGACGAGCTCGCCACAAAACTCATGGCCAATAATGATTGGGTTTTCCGCCACATCATCGGGTACACGCTTGTGCGCCGCGCCCTGCTTAGCGGCCTTGCATGAGGACATGCAAATGCTGTCGGATATTATTTTAGCCATTATTTCATCATCGCGCATCGGCGGCAGCTCAAAGGTTTCCAATCGCAAATCATTACGCCCATACAGGCGGACTGCCGTTGTTTTCATATTCCCAGCCTCTCGCGGCGCATCTTCTCAACGCTTGTAAAGTTCATCAGGGCCGTATGTCCAGGTAACGGCAGTATTTTCTCATGTATGGCGTCTAAAATCCAGCTCGCCTGCGGATAGTAATATTCTTCAAGCTCCGGGCACGGGCAGATGATATTCGGTGCGGCTACAACAACGGGCGGCGCGTCGAGATAATCAAAGCAAAATTCCGTTATGTTGCGCGCGAGGTCGCCCGCGTGCGCGCCCCTGTCGCAGGAGTCGCATATCAGCAAAATCCTGCCCGTCTTTTTCACCGACTCGACAACCTTCTCATAGTTGAACGGCACAAGGCTCCGCGCGTCGATGACCTCGGCGCTCAAGCCATGCTTCTCTTTCAGTAAATCTGCCGCTTCAACGGCGGCGTACAGCGACGCGCCGACCGTCAGAATGGTCACGTCACTCCCCGCGCGCTTGATGTCGGGCTCCCCGATGGGTATTTCGTAATACTCCGTCGGGACTCCGCCCTCATGGAACATCTCGCCGGTGTCGTACAATTTCTGGCCCTCGAAGAACACCACGGGGTCAGTACCGCTCAGCGCGGCGTTCATTAGCCCCTTCGCGTCGTAGGGCGTGGCCGGATATACCACCTTCAAGCCGGGAATGTGAGCGGTAAGGCTGGTCCAGTCCTGAGCGTGCTGGGCGCCGTATTTCGAGCCGACCGATATGCGGAGCACCACGGGCATCGTCAGAACCCCCGCGCTCATGGCCTGCCACTTGGAGAGCTGGTTAAACACTTCGTCGCCCGCGCGCCCGAGAAAATCAGAGTACATGAGCTCAGGTATCGCCCGTCCGCCGCACAGCGCGTAGCCAACGGCCGCCGCGACGATTGTGCCCTCCGAAATCGGTGTGTTGAAGAAACGGTGGTACGGTATGGATTCCGTCACGCCGCCGTACACGCCAAACGCGCCGCCCCAGTCGCGGTTGTCCTCGCCGAACGCGATAAGCGTTGGCTCGTCATAAAACTTGTCGATAATGGCCTCAAACAGCGCGTCGCGGATATTGAGCTGTTTGAGCTTTGAAACCGGCTTGCCGTCAGGCCCGAGCGCAAATCGCGACTTGGTTTTAATCTTCTTGAGGCGTGGGTTTTCGTCTTTGGGAATCAAAACGTCCGCGCCGCGCGAGGGATTGGGGTTAGCTGCACGCCGGTTTGAAAACATGTACTGCCGAATACTGTCGGGCTCTTTGAACAAGTCCATGCGCGGCGATATGCTTTCGTCGACGGATATCTTCATAATCTCCGTGATACGGCTCTTTATGCCGTCCTCAATTGCGTCTATCTCGCCTTGGCCGGCGATACCGGCGCCAATCAATCCATCTTTGAATATCTTGATTGCGTCAACGTTCTGCCACGCCTCAATTTCCTCCTTAGTGCGGTAGGTCGAGGCGTCGGTCGCGGAGTGCCCAACGAAACGATAGGTGACGGTATCCAAGAGGACGGGGCCTTTCCGCTCCGTGATAATCCTGCGCTTGCGCTCAAACGCGTCGATGACGGCAAACGGATTGTAGCCGTCCACGCGCTCGGCGTGAAGCTGTGTCGGCGAGATACCCGCGCCCACGCGGGCGAGTATATCATAAGCCATCGTTTCGCCGGAGGTCTGCCCGCCCATACCGTAATGGTTATTCAGGAAGTTGAAGATAATCGGCAGCCCGCCGCGGTGCGGTTCGTCCCACAGCTTGGTGAACTGGTCCTGCGCGGCGAAGTTCAGCGCCTCCCAAACCGGGCCGCAGCCCAGCGACGCGTCGCCGATGTTGCACACCACCATGCCGGGCTTGTTGTTCACGCGC
>WRLW01000254.1 GCA_009777435.1 Oscillospiraceae bacterium
AGATCGGCACCGCGAATTTCGCCGACCCCATGACCGGCCCGCTGGTCATAGACGGCATACGGGAGTTTATGGAAAAGCACGGCGTTAAGGAGTTATCCGAAATCCGGGGCTGCTTATCTTAAAAAGCGCCCCGCCGCCCTGTTTGACAACTTGGGCGCGCCTGTGATATATTATCCGTATTCTGAAATTACATTGAAAAGGATGGACTGTCTATATGTCTACGCTAAAAGGCGCGTGTATCATCGGCCAGTCGGGAGGCCCCACGTCTGTCATCAACGCCAGCGCGTTCGGCGCTATCGAGGCCGCCCTTCAATCCGACGCCATAACCAAGGTCTACGGCGCGGCAAACGGTATAGTCGGCGTGTTAGACGACCGGCTGTACGACATGGACGCCGAGGATATGGACGAGCTGCGCCGCCTGATGTACACGCCGTCGTCGGCGCTCGGCTCATGCCGCTACAAGCTCAAAGATCCCGCCGCCGATGATACCGATTACAAGCGTATTTTGGAAGTATTCAAAAAATACGATGTTCGCTACTTCTTCTATAACGGCGGCAACGACTCGATGGACACCTGCAATAAAATCAGCAAGTTCATGCAAAGCTCGGGCTATGAGTGCCGCATAATGGGTATCCCGAAAACCATCGACAACGACCTTTTCGGCACCGACCACTGCCCCGGCTACGGCAGCGCGGCGAAATATATCGCCACCTCGTGCATGGAGGTCTGTTTGGACGCGCGCGTATACGACATCGGCATGATAACCATACTGGAAATCATGGGGCGCCACGCCGGATGGCTGGCGGCGGCGGCAGCGCTCGCGTCGCACAAGGGCGCGGGCCCGGATCTGGTTTACCTGCCCGAAGTCGATTTCGATATGGACGACTTCCTCGCGTGTGTCGAGCGCGTATACAAGAAAAACGGCAAATGTATCGTGGCCGTATCCGAGGGCATACACGACAAGGACGGCAAATTCATAGCCGAATACGGGCATCACGACCAAAGCTCCAAGGATTCTTTCGGGCACAGCCAGCTGGGCGGCCTCGCTGCGGTGCTGGCGGCGCGCGTTAAAAAGCACACCGGCGCGAAGGTGCGCGGCATAGAATTCTCGCTGCTTCAGCGCGCCGCGTCCCACTGCGCGTCGCAGACCGATATCGACGAGTCCTATATGGCCGGCCGCGCGGCCGTCGAGAACGCGGTAAAGGGCGTTACCGACAAAATGGTCGGCTTCGAGAGGGCGTCCGGCGCGTCGTATAAGTGCGAGGTCAAGCTGCTTGAGCTTACCTCAGTGGCCAACGCCGAGAAGAAGGTGCCCCGCGAGTGGATAAACGAGGAGGGCAACGGGCTTAACTCACAGTTTATCGACTACGCGCTGCCTCTCATACAGGGACAGACCAAGCAGGAGAGCGAGGACGGACTTCCGAGGTTCGCGAAGCTGAAAAAAATACCGGTTTGAACGGGTGAAACCCACAGCGTTCTGAAAGGATGAGCTTTATAATGATAGCGGTCGCGAGCGACCACGCGGGTCTTGAGCTGAAAAAGGAAATCATCGGGCAGCTTGAGCTGCTCGGCATGTCATACCGCGACTACGGCAGCTTCGACGATTCGAGCTGCCATTATCCCGAATACGCGTTTAAGGCGGCGCAGGCCGTCGTGTCCGGCGAGTGCGACCGCGGCCTGTTGTTCTGCGGCACCGGCGTCGGCATGTCCATAGCGGCCAACAAGGTGCCCGGCGTACGCTGCGCGTGCTGCTCGGACGTCTATTCGGCCGCAATGGCGCGCAGCCACAACAACGCCAACCTGCTCGCGCTGGGCGCGCGCGTCTTGGGCGCGGGCGCGGCGCTTGAGATCGTGAAAACCTTTCTCGAAACGCCCTTCGACCTATCCAACCCGCGCCACAAGCAGCGCATCGACATGATACACGCCTGCGAACGCCGAAAGTAATAAATACCGCGCGCCGCGCCAGGGCCCACAATGGGCGGCGTGATCGGGAGACACTAAAGCGCCCCCGGCAGGGGGCGCGAAGCTTGCCGGAGCGATAGGCCGTTTATTGCAGGTCGTCGCTGAAAGGCCCGATGCCTGAGGCGCCGATCATGTCGCGCCCGTGGATTTTATATCTCACGCGCTCTTTTTCCACGTTATCCTCAAGCAGTTTTATTACCTCACGCGGTTTTTTGACGGATAAGAGGGTAATCTCCGGGCAGGTTTTATCCTTTACATGTATCACGATTGTGCCGCACCCGAAGATGCGCTGCCCGAAGGACAGCTTGAGTGAAAAGTCCACAACCTTGTAAAGATCCGCCTGTTCTTCCTTTATGCTGAAAAACCCCACGCTTGTATACAATTTATTCACGGCGAGGATATAGCGCGTAAACGACAGCGGCATCCCTAAGCGCCGGCGGCGTCCCTTCCACACAACCTCCCCGTATTTTTTAGTATCCTTTTTTCTAATTTTGGCCATTATATGTCACCTCGGCAAGACTATAACACAAATAATCTCTAAAGTAAAGCAATAAACGGCATTTGTCAATTGGGCGCGGGACGCTTTCCCGCGCCCCGCTGTGTTTAGAGCCTGCCGAAATTTCTTAAAACCTTCATTGCCTCTGTCGCTTTCTCCGCTCTCCACCAGTTCTCGGATACGGCAAACTCCTTTTT
>WRLW01000255.1 GCA_009777435.1 Oscillospiraceae bacterium
CTTTACCCGACACGGCTTGCGCCGTCTCGTTGGCGACGCACAGCCGCGCCGCCTTGCGTATAGGCTCGGGCTGTGAAACGCAGCTTGGGCGCTCGGTCATTTCGCCTGTTTCGCGGCAGGAGAGCATGACGGGCGCGAAGAAGCGTTTGGCGAAATAATGCAGGGCTTTCCAGCGGCCGAAATAATCTATCGACGCCCACGACGCGGCGGGCCATATGTCGTTAATCTGCCAATAAATCGCGCCCATACAGCGGCCGCGGTTCCGCCGCCAGTGCTCCACGCCGAACCGTATAGCGTCGGCCTGCAAAAGCTGCGACGCGTACAGCAAAAGCTCAAAGCTGCTGGGATACCGGTAAGTGCCCGCCAGATAGGTCATGATTTTTCCGTTCGCGTTCGCGTTGCGCTGGTGCATCTCCATAACGCGCGAGAAGATGTTCCTGTCCTCTTCGAGTGTAAAGGCTTCGACAGTCCTCATGCTTGGGAAGCTCTGAAATCCGAATTCCGATACAAAGCGGAAATGGAAATCGCGGTAGGCGGAAAACGGTTTGCCGCCGTGCCAGACATCCCAATAATGCACGTCGCCGCGGTTTTCGGCGTTCGGGTCGTCGAACCCGCCGCCGGACGACGGTGAGGACGGCCAGAAAAAGGTCTGCGGGTCATGTTTTCGCAGTGTCCGCGGTATGATGTATTCAAAAATACGGATATAATCCGCCCTCTGCTTCGGCGTCATTACGAACGCGCCGTAGTCGTACTGCCATTCCAATTCGTTGTTGCCGCACCAAACGCCGAGCGACGCGTGGTGGCGCAGGCGCTTTATGTTGCAGGCAAGCTCCGCGCGGATATTTTCCTCAAACTCCGGGGTCAGCTCATAGACCGCGCAGGCGAACATAAAATCCTGCCACACGATCAGCCCAAGCTCGTCGCAGACGTCGAAGAAGCCGTCGTCGGGATAAATGCCGCCGCCCCATACCCGGACTGTGTTAAAATGCGCGGCGGCGCAATCCTCAAGCAGGGCGCGCGTCTTTTCGGCGGTCACGCGCGAGAGGATATTGTCCTGCGGGATATAGTCGCCGCCCATCGCGAAGATCTCGACGCCGTTTACGGTTATGACAAAGGATTCGCCCCACTCGTCCTTAGCGCGGCCTACGGTCAGGGTGCGCAATCCGATACGGCGCTCCCAGACGTCGCCCGGAACCTCCACGCGCACGGTGTAGAGAGGCCGCGGCGAGGACTCGCCGCCATAGCCGTTGGGCCACCATAATTTCGGATTCTCTATGACGATAGGGGAACCGTCGGAGCGCCACACCTCGCCGTCCGGGGCGGCGACCGTGACATCGGCGGCGCCGCCGGATTTTTCGATGTCAAAACACAGCTCAACGCGGCCGTCGCGGTGATTCTGCGTAATATAAACGCCGTCAATGCGCTCGCGCTCCGTGCCGGCTATATAGATATCCCGCCATATGCCGGCGTCGGGCAAACGCGGGCCCCAGTCCCAGCCGTACATGCAGTGAGCCTTGCGGATCTGCGGGAAGCCGCGCATAGCGTCGCTTGAGCCGTCGGTCACGGTCTCGGCGTAACGCTCCGCGATATATCTCGTGGGCGAGCGGAAGGTTAGCTTCAGCGCGTTGCCGCGCGCGCGGACATACGGCGTGATGTCAAGCTCCCATGTCCTGTGCATGTTATCGGCGCGCGCGAGCAGACGGCCGTTCAGCTCAATATCACAGATGGTATCCAGCCCTTCGCAGACGAGTGATATCTGTCCCGGCATATTCAAATCAAAGCTTCTGGAAAAAATGAAATCGTGTTCCATCAGCTTGAGAGCTTCGAGTTCGTTGGCGCGCCAAAACGGGTCGTCCATTTTACCAAGGGCAAGCAGCGCGCCGTAGACCGAGCCGGGCACGGCCGCCGGAATTTTTTCCCCGAGTCCGGGAATCTCAAGCTGCCATGTTCCGTTCAATGTCATTTTAGCCAACCTGTACCCACCTTCGCGGTTTAATTATTCCATCTGCCTCGCGACGCGACGCAGACCATAGCCGCCGGACTCCCGGGTAGTCTCGCCCAGAATCGAATAAGCGATATTCATGGCATGGTCGGAGCAGCGCTCCAAATCAGAGACCATATCGGTGAATACCACGCCGCCGCGCGGGTCGCAGACTTTATCCTTGAGGCGCTGTATGTGGTTTTCGACACACTCTTCAGCTAACCCGTCGATTTTGTCCTCAATAAGCTTAATTTGCTCTAAGCGGGACTCGTCGCGGCTCTCAAAGATATCCAGCGCCAGCGTAACGCTCCGCAGCGTGTTCTCGCTTAATAAATGCAGCTCATCCTTTGCGGCCTGTGAAAACTTTGTGCCGTATTTCTCCTCGAGCAGGGCATACTCCGCGATATTTTCGGCATGGTCGCCAATCCGCTCTATATCGGATACGGTGCGCAGCATCATGCCGAGCTTTTCGACATCCGGCTCGGAAAGGTCTAAGCTTTTGATGTGTACCAGCCAAGCCGTTATCTGATGGTTCAAATAGTTGATCGCGTCCTCGACCTCCAGCGCCTCAGCCGCCTTTTCGGAATCCCTTGAATAGAAAGCTTCGAGCGCCAGCCGCAGGTTGCCCAGCGCCATTTCCCCCATGCGGCACATCTCGCGGTGCGCTT
>WRLW01000256.1 GCA_009777435.1 Oscillospiraceae bacterium
TTCAAAACCGTATGTTCACCAAGAAGGACATACGAACAATGAATATCCGCTCTATAACCGGCGGTTTTTCCGTAAACTGGGACCGTATCGTACATAAAACCTTTGTTTTTATGATTGCGCCCTATCTTAAAAGAATCTACGCGAACGACAAGCAGGGTTATATCGCCTCGCTGAAGCGCAATATGGAGTTTTTCAACGTAACCCCGCAGGGCCACGCCTTTATGGGCGGGCTTACCATCGCCATGGAGGAGCAAAACGCCAAAAACCCGGATTTCGACCCGGCCACCATACCGGCGGTCAAGGGCGCCCTGATGGGGCCGCTCTCAGGCATTTTGGATTCCATATTCCCCGGCACATGGCGGATAATCTGCGCGGGCATAGGCATTTCCTTAGCCCTTAACGGCAATATCCTCGGGCCTATCCTGTACGCGCTGCTGTACAATATCCCGTCCTTCATGTTCCGTTTCGCCGGCGGCCAGCTGGGATACCGTCTCGGCGTTGATTTCTTGAGCAAAATCCAGAAAAGCGGGCTGATAGAAAAAATCATGTCGGCGGCCTCCATACTGGGCCTTATGGTCATAGGGGGCATGTCGAAAAGCATGGTCTGGACAAATTTCGCCATCGCTTTCGGCCCCGACGACGCCAAAACCGCCCTGCAAAGCACCTTGGACAACATATTCCCCGGACTTGCCGCGCTCGGCGTTATATGGCTGTTCTACTGGCTGCTTGGCAGAAAGGTGAACACCTTTGTGCTGATAATCCTTTCAATGGCCGCGTGTATTGTTCTAACCGCCTTGGGTATTATGTCGCAATAAACCGTAAAAGCCGGACACGCGCCGCCGGCACGGCTCTTTCGGGGTGTTTTTCAAAAGCCCCGCGCGCCGGCGGCGCCGATAATTTATAAGAGGTATTGCTATGAACAGCTTGGAGCATCTTATCGAGAAAATGAAAACGGGCCATAAGTGTATCGTGGGAATGATACACTGCCTGCCCCTTCCGGGAACCCTTTACTACTCCGGGGATATGGAGGCCATATACGCCCGCGCCCTGTCCGACGCCGCCGTGCTGGAGCAGACGGGCGCGGACGCGGTTATGGTTGAAAATATGGGCGATATTCCCCTTGCCGCCCATTTGGAGCCGGAGCAGATTGCGGCTTTGGCGGCGGTTACGCGCCTTGTTGTGGAAAGGGTTAATATCCCGGTAGGCGTAGACGCCTCGTTTAACGACGGCGCGGCGGGCATCGCCGTCGCCTGCGCGGCCGGCGCCAGTTTTATACGCTCCCCTGTCTTTGTGGACAACGTGCAGGCCACCGGGCTTGGAATCATGCGCCCCTGCGCCAAGGAAACCCTGCGATGCCGCCGCCTTTTGGGCGCCGAACACATAGGCATATGGGCCGACGTGCAGGTTAAGCACACCCACGCAACGCTCCCCGGCGTTACCTTGGAGGAATCGGCGGTTATGGCGTATCAATGCGGCGCGCAGGTTCTGATTGTCACGGGAGATGCCACGGGACACGCCGCTTCTCCAAGCGACGTGGCCCGCGTTAAAAAGGCGGTTCCCCTGCCGGTGGTGGTGGGCAGCGGCTTCAGCCATGAAAACGCGCGTGAACAGCTTGCGGCGGCCGACGGCGCAATTGTTGGAAGCTCCATTAAAAAGGGCGGCGACACCCGCGCCCCAATTAATCCCGGCCTGAGCAAAAGCCTTATCGACGAAGCGCGGCGCGCGCGGAAAGGGTGGGTATATTGAAAATCATCTGTTATCTCGCCGGAGGATACCCCACGATGGAAAAAAGCCTTGAAATGGCCGCGTTTTACGTCAAAGGCGGCTGCGACGCAATTGAATGGAGCTTTCCTCCCGAGGACCCGTATATGGACCCGGAATACATCGCCGAGAAAATGCTCGCGGCCCGCGAGGGCTGCGGCGACTATAACGTTTATTTAGACAAACTGGCGGAGTTTAAGGCCGCGTATCCCGTGGAGATATACCCTCTGCTTTATCAGGAAACCATCTTGGACATAACCCCCGCCCGGCTGTTGGATTTTTGCCTGAAAAACGGTATCGGCACCATTATTTCCGCCGATTTGAGCAACGAGCGGGCAAAATCCGTCCTCATGGAGGGCGGCTTGAGGCTCGCGTCGGCCGTAAGCTACGCCATGATGCCCCGGGAATTGGAGACGGCGCTTTCCTGCAACGGCTTTGTGTATATGCAGGCCATGCCCACGCGTGAGGATATCGAGGCCGGCAGAGGGCGCGAAACCCTGAAGCGCTGTATTCGCAAGCTGCGCGGCATTGGCGTTGACCGGCCCGTTTACTGCGGCGTTGGTATCCGCGACCTTGATGACATCAGGTTTATCATGGACAGCGGCGGCAACGGCTTGTTTTTGGGCAGCGCCGTCATGCGGCATTATGACAACCCCGAAAAGCTGATGTGGACGGTCAGCGAATATAAGCGAACCGCCGCGCTGCTCGCGGCTGAAAAGCGCTGAGCGTTCTCAAAAAAATCCGTCGTCCTGTAATTACCGCCGCGCGGGCAGGACGGGCTCCGAAATATTTAATGCCGGCGCGCGGCGGCGGAACGGACGGTTATTATGGATAATTTCATGTATCATATCCCCACGCAG
>WRLW01000257.1 GCA_009777435.1 Oscillospiraceae bacterium
CGGGCGTTAACGACGACACCATACATTTCAGCAGAGAGGCGACAATGGAGCTGGGTTTGCGGTACTTCGACGCGTATGCCCGGCTTGCCGGCTATGAAAACAAGGGATAGCCGGCATACGGGGAACATGAAAGGGACAGTATATGAACCGGTTATTTCTTAATTCACAACCCTCCGATGCCGCCGCCGTCCAGAGAACATGCGGGCTTTCAAGCCTGACGCTCGGCGCGGAGCTGTCCCTTGACGGGCCGTTCAGCGCGGTCTATGGCTTCGGGGAGCGCTTCGACGCGTTTAATCAAATCGGGCTGGAACGAAAAATTCAGGTCTATGAGAAGTTTACAGAGCAGGGCGCGCATACCTATATGCCCGTCCCCTTCTGCCTGACCGACGCGGGCTTCGGCGTGTATATCGATACAAAACAGGTTATAGCCATATCGACGCGGCGGGGCGATAAAGTATCCTCTCTTTACGCCAAGCTGCCCGACGGCGCGGACGTGCATATCCTTCACGGCGCGCCCGAGGAAATAATGGACGGCTTTACCCGTCTGACCGGACGGCCCAAGCTGCCGCCGGACTGGGCTTTCGGGCTGTGGATGTCGGCGCATCGCTGGAACACGCGGGAATTAGTTGAACGGCAGACCGATATGGCCATAGAACACGGGATGAAGCCGGCTGTGGTGGTGATCGAGGCGTGGAGCGACGAAGCTACCTTTTACCGTTTTGATTCCGAACGTTTTCCCGACCCGGCGGGCATGGTGCGCGGACTGCATGAAAAGGGCATAAAATGCGTGCTGTGGCAGATACCCGTAATAAAAAAGCTGGACGAGGGGCAGGTTTGCCCGGAGCATGATCAAGATTGCGCCCATGCCGTTGAGAAAGGCTACGCGGCGCGTAATCCCGACGGCACACCGTATACCATACCCGAGGGGCGCTGGTTCGGCGGCTCGATGATACCCGATTTCACAAACCCCGCCGCCTGCGATTGGTGGTTCGGGAAAAGACAGTATCTTCTTGACATGGGCGTTGACGGCTTCAAGACCGACGGCGGCGAGTTCCTGTATGACGGCGGCCCGGTTTTCCACGACGGCTCCACGGGGGCCGACATGCAAAACGGCTACGCGCTCGCATACACGCGGGCATACGCGCGGTTCATAGGCGAAGGCCGCGTCCTGTTCTCCCGCGCCGGTTTTACGGGCAGCCAGACGGCGCCCCTGCACTGGGCGGGCGACCAGCGGTCAACGTGGGAGGAGCTGCGCCATGTGCTGACGGCCGGGCTGAACGCGGGGCTGTCCGGCATAGCGTTTTGGGGCTTCGACATCGCGGGTTTCGCGGGGCGGATGCCCTCTGTGGAATTATATCTGAGGGCGTTTGCGATGGCTTGCTTCTCGCCTGTCATGCAGTGGCATTCTGAGCCTTTGGGCGGCCAGTTTGCCGGGCTTATGGCGTCGGACGACATGGTAAACGACCGCAGCCCTTGGAACATAGCCGCGAGATACAGCAACCCAAGCGTTATTGAGATTTGCCGCGGCTATACGGACGAGCGGCAAAAGCTGCTCCCCTATCTGCTGGAGGAAGCGGCGTTTTGCGCCCAGACCGGGCGGCCGCTGATGGCCCCGATTTTCTTCGGCGCGCACACGGATAAACGCGCCTATAGCATTGAGGATCAGTACATGCTTGGCAGGCGCTTAATGGTGGCGCCGGCGCTGAGGGAGGGCATGACCGGGCGGGAGGTGTATTTCCCCGCGGGCTTATGGCGCGACTACTGGACGGGAGAGGAATTCCAAGGCGGCCTTACGCGAACCGCGGCCTGTGAGCTGCCGCGAATCCCGGTATTCCTTTTTATGGGTGACGGGCATGGACGGGATTAAGGCGGTTATATTTGACCTCGACGGCGTGATTATCAACACGGATTTATACCACTATAAGGCGTGGAAAAAAATCGCCGGCAAGATAGGCGTATATTTTGACGAGGAGATAAACCATAAGCTGCGGGGCATCTCTCGGATAGACAGCCTTAATATCATTCTGGGAACCGCCGATTTTTCACCGAAAGACAAGGAGCTTTTGACCGAGGAAAAAAACCGCTGTTACATACAGTATCTGCGTCAGATCACACCCGCGCAGGTGTCGGCGGAGCTTCTCGGCGCCTTGGAAGCCCTTAAAGGGAAGGGGCTGAAGCTGGCGATAGGCTCGTCGAGCAGAAACGCCCGGATGATTCTCGATAAGTTAGACTTAACGCGCCGGTTTGACGCCATATCCGACGGGAACGATATCTCGCGGTCTAAGCCTGATCCCGAGGTGTTTTTGAATGCCGCCCGGCTCCTTGAGGCCGAACCGCCGGAATGTATCGTGGTCGAGGATGCCGAAGCCGGTATTATGGCGGGCAGGAGCGCCGGGATGAAAACCATCGCCTATGGCGCCGCGGCGGGCAAATACGCGGCCGACTACTACGCCCTGTCATTTCGCGATATCCGCTCCCTTGTGTGCGGGTAAGCCTGCTTCGCGCCGCGCCGGTTCGGCAAGTTGTAAAATGAAATGCCGCAGGAAGTAAAAAAAGACCCACCGGGTCACGAATCAGTTACAATGGAGTTGTCAAGACAACAAAGCGACTGAGGTGACCC
>WRLW01000258.1 GCA_009777435.1 Oscillospiraceae bacterium
TGCCGTTGAAGCTGCAAAATCAATATACCTCCGACATAACGCGCGCGGAGTTCTGCGCGCTGGCGGCGGCTATATACGAAGCGCACACGGGCAAAACAATAACCGAACGCAAAACCTTCACCGACACCGACGACCCGAATGTTGAAAAGATGGCGGGCTTGGGCGTGGTTACAGGCGGCGGCGACGGTACGTTCGACCCCAACGGCACGTTTAACCGCGAGATGGCGGCGGTGCTGCTGGCCAACCTGTTAAAGGCGCTGGATATAGAACTCGAAAAATCCGAAACCACGTTCGCGGACAGGGGCGCCGTCTCAGGCTGGGCGCTTGAGGGCGTGGGGCAGGTGCAGAAGGCCGGACTGATACAGGGCAGCGGCGGCAATTTTAACCCCAAAGGCAAGTTCACCCGCGAGGCCGGGATTATGCTCATGCTCAACCTTTGGGACTACCTGAAAAAATAACCGGCAAATAATCCAACGGCGCGGTCAAATCGACCGCGCCGCTTTAGTTTTCCGTCTATTTCACCCCTCCTCATTCACCCGCACAATTTTACAAACCGCAACCGCACTGGGTTTGCCTTCACCTGTTTTTAGGTTTTTAGGCGCGTGGATATTCAACATAAATCCGTTATCCTCATATTTGCCGTCAAGACCGTTCGCGTATGCTTTATCGGCGGCAATGTGGATTACTTTGCTGATAAAAACTGAAGATACATCCGTCATTGGAATGTCTTTTTCCAGTCTGCACTCAAGCGATAAAAACGCCTCTTTCAGGCGCGGACAGTCAACCGACGCCGCTTTTTCCTCAGTAAATCCGCCCGCGAGAATTTCATCGGTTTCCTCTTGGTTTTGGCGGATAGTTTCAATGCAGTTATCAAAATAATCTTTGCTGATAAAGTTGATAACAAACTCCTTATAGCACACCAAACACGACAACAGTATGTCTTGTCTATTATAACGCGTTTTCGCGCCCGCCGGAAGTTCCCGGCGGGCGGTTTGTCTATTCTACATGTTTCGCTGGGTCAGGCTCTTATAATATGGGATAAGGATGTGGGCGCCTTGACCGTTGTGTACATAGACAGCCTGTTCACGCTCAATCTTATACTGGATTACCTGTTGCTGCTGCTGACCGCAAGGCTCACGGGCCTTCCGTTTTCAAGGAAGCGGCTGCTTGCGGGCGCGGCTTTGGGCGCGTGCTATGCCGTATTGGCCGTTCTGCCGCAAACGCGGTGGATGGCGGCGGCCCTGCTCAAATGCGCCGTGAGCGTGCCCATAACGGCCATAGCCTTCGGGTGGCGGCGCGGCGGTTTCATAAGGCGGCTTATACTGTTTTGGACGCTGAGCTTCACGCTCGCCGGGCTGGCGCTGGGGTTCGGCCTGCTGTTCGGGCATGATGCGCGCCCGACGCCGTATATCCATATATCCGTGCGCGCGCTGCTGCTGACGGCTGCCGCCGCCTACTTTGTGCTGACGGCGGCCTTCAAGGGCTTCGCGAGGTATGGGGGCGCGCGTTCGCGCATCGTGCCTGTGCGCGTGTCGCACAACGGCAAAAGCGCGGCCTTCGACGCGCTGGTCGATACCGGGCACACCCTCTCCGACCCTATGACCGGGCAATCGGTTTTGGTGGCCGACCTGCCGTGCGTCATGCCCATACTGCCCGGCGGCGCGCGCGCGCTGGTTACGGCCGACACGCTCAAGGAGCCTATCGAGCTGATCGAACGGCTCCGGCTGGCCGACGCCGGCCTCAAGCTTCGCCTGATACCTTACCGTACGGTCGGTTCTCCCAACAGCCTGCTGCTCGCGTTCCGGCCCGACGCCGTGACGGTGTGCGGGCGCAAAAGCGGCCCGCTGCTGATAGGGCTGTCGCCGACGCCCATATCCGAAGGCAAGCCATACGGGGCGCTGGTAAATCTCCCCACATTATGAAAGGATGGCCCTGCTGATGAAACTGACGCTCATAGCCAGGACAAAGCTTTATATAGAAATTCTGAGGGCGCGGTGGGGATTTACGCCCATCGAGAGCCTGTTTTACATAGGAGGCAGCGAGACGCTGCCCCCGCCGCTGACGCATGAGGAGGAGCGCTATCTCATAGGCCGCTACTCGGAGAACGACGACGGCGTTAAGGCCGTGCTGATAGAGCGAAATCTCAGGTTGGTGGTCTACATAGCGCGGCGCTTTGAGAATACGGGCGTCAATGTTGAGGATCTGATATCCATAGGCACCATCGGGCTGATCAAGGCCATCAACACATACCGGCCCGATAAAAACATTAAGCTGGCCACTTATGCGTCGCGCTGTATAGAAAATGAGATATTGATGTATCTGCGTAAAAATTCAGGACAGCGCATCGAGGTGTCTATCGACGAACCGCTCAATACCGACTACGACGGCAACGAGCTTCTGCTGTCCGATATTCTGGGAACCGACGTGGACGCGGTTATCAGGCCGCTGGAGGAGGACGTCGAAAGGGAGCTGCTGACCGACGCGGTAAGCCGCCTCAACGAGCGCGAGCGCGAGATTATACAGCTGCGCTTCGGGCTGGGCGGCGGCGAGGAAAAAACACAGAAGGAAGTGGCGGATATCATGGGCATATCGCAGTCGTATATATCCCGGCTCGAA
>WRLW01000259.1 GCA_009777435.1 Oscillospiraceae bacterium
GCGCACGCCAAGCGCCGTTTATATGTAGTCCCCGCTTTCTCCGTTTACGCTGATATACAGCATGTTGTAAAACAGCAGGATTCCCTGCGCCCGCGTGAGCGTCCGGGTTTGACCAACGCCCGCCGTCAGGCCCAGCGCGGCGGCTTTGTTCAGATAGTTGCGCGGCCAGTTGTAGCCCAAATCCTCATCGCCGTAGCCCAGCATTCGCACCATGATTGTAACGGCTTCCTCAAACAGAATGGCATGGTCCGGCCCGAATGTTCCGTCCGGACGCGGCCCGAGCAGCTTAAGCTCGCGCACCGCCGCGTTTATATACCCCAGCGCCCAGTGATTGGCGCGCACGTCGGGAAACACCGTATAATATCTGTACTGCTCAACGTCGGTTATCCTGCCCGACAGCATAACGGCTATCGCGCAGAACATCGCCCGCGTCAGCGTTTCGTCCGGGTTCAGCTTCTCCGCAGGCTGTATGGCGCCAAGCCGGTTCAGCATAAGCGCGGCCTCCAAAACGGCCGGGTCGCCAACGTCTGTGTATATCCCCGCCGCGCCCGCCGCGGGCAGACACGACAGCAGCATAATCAGCGCGGCGGCTATCGATAAAATCCTCTTTTTCATATGGTGAAAACCCTCCCTATTCATTTCTTAGAGCCACCACGGGCTGAAGCGCCGACGCCTTGATTGCGGGGAACAGCCCGAATATTATGCCAAGCCCTATCGAGAACACCAGCGCGGCCGCGGTCATGGGCCAGTTTGGCAGCACGAGCACGTCGTAAGATATCTTGCCCCAGAAAAGGGTTGCCAAAAACCCGAAAAACACGCCTATCAGGCCGCCGATAAACGACAGCACCGACGCCTCGATTAAAAACTGCGATATGATGGAGCGCCTCTCCGCGCCTATCGCCTTGCGTATGCCTATCTCGCGAGTGCGTTCTGTAACCGTTACGAGCATAATATTCATTATGCCTATTCCGCCGACTATCAGCGAAATGCCCGCTATGCTGCCCAGCAGTATAAGGTTGCCCCTGTTCACCTCGTCTAACTGGTCTCTCCACTCGTCCATAGACCACACGCTGTAATACCATTCCTGCTCAAACTTGGTGGCAAGGAACTCCTTGAGCCGTTTGGCGGCCTCGGCCGTACTCTCCGAGTCCTTCGCCTTGATGATATACTGCTCAACGCTCGTCTGCCTCATCATCATGCGGACATGGGTATACGGAATCACCAGAAGGTCGTCGTCGCTGTACGGCTGATTGTCGAATTTCGACTGATAAACGCCCACGACCATAAATCTTTCGCCGTTTATATTTATCCACTCGCCTATGGGGTCTTTGTAGTCAAACAGGAGCTGCTTAACCCGCGAGCCCAGCACGGCCACGCGCGTTCCTCGCTGAATGTCCAAGTAGCTTAAATCGCGCCCCTGCCCGATGGTGAAGTTTTTGCAAATGCCGAAATCCGCCGAGCCGAAGTACATACGCACTTCCGGTGCCGTTTTCACGTCGTATGTTATCCTCGCGCCCCAATATTGTATGTCGGGCGTTACTCCCTTTGTCACGTCGGCAAGCTCTAACGTGACAAATTCCTCTATCTCAGACGAAATTTTGGGGTTGTACCATGAGCTGGCGTATACGTTTACGATGTTGGTGCCCATCGAGTTTATCCATTCCATGCTCTTTTCGTTCTGCGCCTGCGTTATCGAAACAAGCGTCATAACCGCGGCCACGCCGATGATTATGCCGAGCATTGTCAGAAAGCTTCGCACTTTTTTGCTCATAACGGCTTTTATCGACATTTTGAAGGACTGAAACAGCTTCACCCGGCCACCTCCGTCCGCGACATGTCGCCGGTAATCTTCCCGTCGGAAATATGTATAAGCCTGTCGGCAACGCGGGCCAGCTTTTCGTCGTGCGTTATAAATATCACGGTAACTCCCTCGGCGTGCAGGCCGCGCAGTATTTGTATCACGTGCGCGCCCGTTTTCGAGTCGAGGTTCCCCGTGGGCTCGTCGGCCATTATTATGCTGGGCAGGGTTGCTATGGCGCGCGCTATGGCAACGCGCTGCTGCTGCCCGCCCGACATCTCCGACGGGCGGTGGTTCATGCGGTTTTCCAATCCGACGCGCCTCAAGGCGTTTTCCGCCATATCCAACCGTTTAAGCGAGCGTATCCCCTGATAGATTAGCGGCAGCTCAACGTTTTCCAGCGCGGTCAGGTCGCCCAGCAGATTAAATCCCTGAAACACAAACCCGATACGGCGGTTGCGAACCTTGGCGAGCTGCCGGTCCGACATCTCGCTGACAAGCTGACCGTCTAAATAGTAATGCCCGTAGGTCGGCACATCAAGCAGCCCCAGCATGTTCATCAGCGTTGATTTGCCGGAGCCCGACGCGCCCGATATGGCGACATACTCGCCGGCGTCGATGTTCAGCGACACGCCGTCAAGAGCGCGGACCTCGCTTTCAAAGCCCTCGCCGTAAATCTTATAAATATTGTCTATACGTATAAGCATCAAATCACCGCGTTATCCGAGCTTGGCCATTCTGGGGCCGTCCCTGGGGCCGTCCATGCCCGCGTTGGGGTCGTATTCCAATTCCTGAGTGAACACCTCA
>WRLW01000260.1 GCA_009777435.1 Oscillospiraceae bacterium
CGATTTTATAAACGCGTATTTCTCGCGGCTCGGCAAGGTGTTCGCGCGTATCGGGCTTGACCCTGACGCGGCCATAAAGGCCGTGTGGGCCGGAACCGGGGCCATGATTAAAAACGACGGCGCTCAGACCAACCGCAAAAGATTTTGGGACAGGTTCGCCGCCGAGATGCCCATGTGCGACGCGGGTATGGTCGAGGGTGTGTGCGACGCGTTTTACACGGGCGAATTCGACGGCGTAAAGGCCATATTCGAGCCGGGGGAGCTGCCCGGCCGCCTCGTGCGCGGTCTGAACGAGCGCGGGTTCTCGGTGGTGTTAGCCACCAATCCGCTGTTCCCGCGCTGCGCGGTTGAAACGCGTCTGAAATGGGCCGGCCTCACGCCTGAGGATTTCGTATTGGTAACGGACTACTCAAACAGCTCGTTTTGCAAGCCCAACCTGTCGTATTACCGTGAAATACTCGCGAAGATAGGCCGGGCTTCCGAGCCGGGGCGGTGCCTGATGGCCGGCAACAACCCGGAGGAGGATATGTGCGCCGCCGAGCTGGGTATCGAGACCTATTTGGTGGCCGGCTTTATTGAGGGCGGCCCGGAATATTCCGGGCGCCGCGGCACGTTGGCGGAGCTGGAGGAGTATTTAGGCCAACTGCCCAAACGCTGACGCCGAATGTTCTGAAATCGGGGGCGGCAGAGCCGCCCCTGTAAAAACGTCCAAAAACGCTCCAGCATCAGTTTTTCCGGCGTCCGGCCAAAAACAGAGCTTCCGCGCGCTATAGACAAGCGGCGGCTTAGATGGTAAACTATGGGCGGGGAAAATACGGGGCAAACCGCCCTGAAATCAGGAGGAGAAAATATGAGTGGGAAACAGCTTCTGGCTGCCGCGCTATGCTTAATTATTTCGGCCGCGCCGGTGATGCGCGGCTCTCCCGCCGCGAGGGCGGAAGAGCTTCCGGAGGCGGGACTGAATTATGACAGGTATCCCGCGCTCAGGGATGTATACGCGGACTATTTCCTTGTGGGCACTATAGACAGGTTCGGCAATGACGTACGAACTGAATTCATGAACTATACATACAACGCGGTCACCAATGAAAACAACATGAAGCCCTCGTCCACACGCGGCTCCAACGGCGAGTTTACGTTTGGCGCGGCGGCCGGCTCGCTGGATCACGCCGTGGAGAATATCGCGGGCGTAAGGCTGATAGGGCACACGCTCGCTTGGCATTCTCAGTCGCCAAGCTGGCTGTGGGACGCGCCCGACTTCGACCGTGATACCGCCCTTGGGAACCTTAACGAGCATATCGACGGCGTTTTGGGCGAGTTCGGCGGGCGGCTTCAGGCGGTAGACGTGGTAAACGAGGCCATTGGCTCGGTTAACCCAAACGACCCGGGCAACTGGAAGGCCGCGCTGGACAAAGGCGAGGGCTGGGTCTTGGCGCTCGGCTGGGAATGGGTCGAGCTGGCTTTCGAGAGGGCGGCTAAGGTCGTCGATGAAAACGGCTGGGACTGCAAGCTGTATTATAACGACGTCAGCTTGGACAGCGAGAACAAGGCTCGGGCCGTCTACGAGATGGTGAAGGATATAAACGAGAGATATGACGGGCGCCGCCCCAACGGCAAGCCCCTGATCGAGGGCATCGGTATGCAGGGGCACTATAACAGCAGCACAAAGGCGGGCGGCGTGGAGGCTTCGGTGGCGCTGTTCGCGACGCTGCCGGGTATAAGCGTCAGTTTCACCGAGCTTGATATCGAGTATCTCAACACGGGTACGCTCACCGAGGAGCAGGCGATATCGCAGGCCCAGCAATACGCGCAGCTATTCAGCATTTTCAAAAAATACGCCGCCGGCCCTGCCAACACGACAGGCAGCCCAAGGGTCATCGAGCGTGTAACGTTCTGGGGTGTGGACGACGGCTCAAGCTGGAAGGGCGCCAGCCTGCCCCTGCTCTTCAACGCGCCCGACGGGGGTCAGATAACCGCTAAGGAAGCGCTTTTGGGGGCCTTGTGGCCTGACGAGTATCTTGAGAAATACCCCGCGTCCGACCAAGATGATGATATTGTTGAAATATCGGTTCCCGGCGTACATGTTTACTCTCTGAGCAGGGGGGATGTGTGGACGGGCGCGAATATCATACTGGGCAGCGACGCCGGCCAATGGCCCTGGTCAACGGCAGGCGAGGACGGCGAGGTCGCCTTTACGCCTGAGAAGGACGCCACATACCGCCTTTCCTTCAGCTATACCGCGCTGGGTACGGCCGGCGTACGCGTGCGCTGGATAAATGATAATACAAACGGCAACTATTCCGCGATGGACGGCCAGGTAGTCAGCACCGCCCCGTATAATTACAGCTACAGCCCGGATGAGGTAGCCGATCTTGTGCCGGCCCATTTCAACAGCGGCATGGTGAACGCCGGGACATACACCTTAGTCACCGACATAACGTTCGACGGCAGCCTTCAGGCCGACGACCTGATCGGCAATATCGCCATCCGAGGCTCTCTGGGAGGCAACGCCTATGAAATCAATTGGATTAAGATGGAGAAGGTCGGCGGCGGCGTAATGTTTGTGTGGGATCCCA
>WRLW01000261.1 GCA_009777435.1 Oscillospiraceae bacterium
GCTGAGCGCCGTTTTTCTAAACGGGGGCTTCCAAACCCCCCCGCCAGCCGGTATGGGCATCCCGGCGCTGTTCGCTTGGACAAAGACGCCGGCGGCCTTCTTTGCGGCGCTTGCGCTTGATTACATACTCGCGTTCGGCGTGCTGGGCCTGTCCTTTTTGTTCCGGCGCTCGGCGCGCGCGCTGCTCTATGCCGTTCCGGTATGCCTTACGCTGCGCTTTTTATGCCATCTCGTATCGGGCGTCGTGATTTGGAGCGAATACGCCGGGGATATGAACGTGTGGCTGTATTCGCTGATATACAACGGTTCCTTTATGGGTATCGAGCTTGTATTTACAATGGCCGCCGCTTTCGCGCTTTGGAAAACCGCGCCGCGTTTGGTCACGGGGAGTTATATCGAATGAAATCAACGGGCGGGCGTATCCTGCTGGCTTCGGATGTGGACGGCACGCTGCTGCCGCAAGGCGGCGGGGAGATACATCCGCGCGTTTACGAGGCCCTCTCGCGCTTTATGGGCGGCGGCGGGCTGTTTACCGTGGCCACCGGCCGCACGCGCGGCGCTATGGAGCGCCTGAGACCGCTCATCCCGATGAACGCGCCCGCCATCCTCGCAAACGGCGCGCTGGTCTACGATTACTCGCGAAACGGCGCGCTGTTCAGCATTTTTTTAGACGGTGAGTATATGGAGGTCGCGGGCGAGGCCGCCGCGCGGTTCCCGGACGTGGCCGTCGAGGTACACTCCGAGACCTCCATGTGGGTGCTGCGCCCGAACAGGCATACCGAGCGCCATTCGGAGATCGTGGGCGTGCCGTCACAGCCTGTAGACGGCTTGGACGTACCGCCGCGCCCGTGGCTGAAGGCCGTGTTCGTGGCCGAGCCTGAGTCGCTGGCGCGTCTGCGCGCCTTCCTTGAGCCGGTCTGCCGGGGGCGTTTTTCGCTGGTATCCACCACCCGCGTGTTCCTTGAATTCCAGCACGCCGACGCGAACAAGGGCGAAGGCGCGGCGCGGTTAGCCGCCGCGCTCGGCGTCGCGCCGGAGGATACATATGTCATAGGCGACGACCAAAACGACCTGCCCATGATAACGCGGTTCTTCGGCTTCGCGCCCCAAAACGCGCGGGACGATGTAAAGCGCGCGGCGCGCGCCGTTGTGGGCGACGCGGCCGGCGGCGCGGTCGCCGACGCCATAGACTGGCTATATAAAAACAGATAGGAGCCGCCGTTATGCGCACCCGGAGCGAACGCGAAATGTTTGACCTGATACTCGGCACGGCTAAGGCCGACGCGCGCGTCCGCGCCGCCGTCATGAACGGCTCGCGCGCCAGCCCAAGCGCACCCAAAGACATATTTCAGGACTATGACATCGTTTATGTCGTCGCCGAGCTTGCCTCGTTCACCTCAGACCATAGCTGGATAGACGTGTTCGGCGCGCGCGTCATGCTGCAAATGCCGGAAGCCATGCGCTATCCCGGCGGGCAGGGCCATTTCAATTATCAGATGCTCTTTGAGGATTACAACCGTATTGATCTGAATCTGGTTCCGGCCGGCAGGCTTGATCTTATCGGCAGCGACAGCCAAAGCGTCGCGCTGTTAGACAAGGACGGCATACTGCCCGCGTTCGCGCCCGCGAGCGACGCCGATTATCTGGTAAGGCCGCCGTCCGAGCTGTTTTTCTCGTCGTGCTGCAATAACTTCTGGTGGTGCCTGCAAAACGTGGCCAAGGGTATCGCGCGCGGCGAAGCGCCGTATGCCCTGACCATGCTGGACACCGTAGTCAGGGCCGAGCTGCGCGATGTGATAGAATGGCACATCGGGGCGCAAACCGGCTTTACGGTCACTGCGGGCAAAATGGGCAGATACTTCAAGCTCCGCCTCGACGCGCGGCTCTATGAAATGTACCTTAAAACATACGCAGGATACGACCATATATGGGACGCGGTTTTTGTCATGTGCGCGCTGTTCTCCGAGCTTGCGCGCGGAGTGGCGGGAAGCTTGGGATACGGATATAACCATGCCGATGAGGAAAAAATGACGGCGTATCTGCGCTGGGTATGCCAAAAGACGGGCGGCCCGCGCGGCCCGTGAAAAAAATCCTTGCTTTTTTGAGCGTTATCTGTTAAAATGCGCGTTGCGGGCTATTTTTTGTTTATACATCCAAGGAGGTTTATAATAATGGCTAAATGTTCGGTATGTGATAAGGGCGTTACATTCGGGATAGCGGTATCCCACTCGCACCGCCGCTCAAACAGGCCGTGGAAGCCCAACGTCAAGCGCGTCAAGGCGCTTGTGGACGGTTCCCCGCGCCATGTACACGTCTGCACGCGCTGTCTGCGCTCAGGCAAGGTCACGCGCGCCGTGTGACCGTTTGAAGGCCAAAAACGGAGTAACGCCGCGGTTCCCGGCTTGGAACCGCGGCGTTTTTCCTATTCGCCCAAAACCGTGCCGCCCCAAGCGACCGCCGCGCCGCCGCGCGTCAGCTCGGACAGCGCGGACTCAAGTCCGGGCGCGTTTTGCTCAGGCAGCGTGAAATCCGCCGTCACGCTGTCGGTATAGCGCGCGGCGGTTAT
>WRLW01000262.1 GCA_009777435.1 Oscillospiraceae bacterium
TATGGGAAGCAGCGGTTGGTCGTCGGCCGGCATGGTCATAGGCGCGACAAACGCGGATGAGGCGGAGCGGCTGCGCGCCGCGCTCGGCTCGACCTTTATGCTTATACCCGGCTACGGCGCGCAGGGCGGCACGGCGCGCGACGCGGCACGCTATTTCAGAAACGGCGGCGGCGGCGTGGTCAACTCGTCACGCGCCATTCTGACGGCCTATAAAAAGCACGAGGACGGCGCGGAGCGTTTTGAGCATTACGCGCTTGAGGAGGCGTCGCGCATGGCGCGCGAGATAGGAGAGTTCCTGTGAGCGCCGTCCCGCGCTCAAAAATGTCGCGCGTCATATCAAACGAGCGGTTAGCCGACGGCGTTTACCTCATGCGGCTTGAGGAGGACGGCGCTGCGGGGCCGGGGCAGTTTTACATGCTCGGGCTGGGGCATCCGCTTCTGCCGCGCCCGCTGAGCATATGCGAGGCGGGAGACGGCTGGGCGGACTTCTGCTATGTGGTATACGGCGCGGGCACCATGAAATTAGCCGCCGCGCGTCCGGGCGACACTCTGCGCCTGATAGGGCCGCTCGGCAACGGCTTCGATATGGACGAGATAAACGCTTATGGGCGCGTGGCCATAATAAGCGGCGGCGCGGGCGTCGCGCCGTTTGTCGAGGTCGTGAAGCATTTGAAGCGCGAACCGGCGGTGTTCTGCGGCTTTTCCGATTTCAGCTACCTCACCGGCAGACTGCCCAACGCGCGCGTGGCCGTCGAAAGCGGCGGCAAAACGGAAGCCAAATACACGGGGTTCGTTACAGACCTGCTCAAGCCAGGGGACTTCGACGCGGTATTGGCTTGCGGCCCCGAAGGCTTTTCGCGCGCGGTGGTAAGGATGTGCGCCGAAGCGGGCACGCCGCTGTATATATCACTTGATAGGCGCATGGCGTGCGGCGTGGGCGCGTGTATGGTATGCGCGTGCGCGACGACTGGCGGCAACAAGCGCTGCTGCGCCGACGGCCCGGTGTTCAAGGGCGGGGAACTTATTATATAGGGGTGATCGAGATGCCTTATGAGCTTTGCGTATTTGACCTCGACGGGACGCTGACCGACCCGAAGGAGGGCATAACAAAATCATATCAGCACGCGCTTTCGGCTTTCGGCATACACGAGGAAGCGGACGAGCTGACAAAATTCATAGGCCCTCCGCTGCGGGAGACTTTTGGGAGCTATTACGGCTTTTCAGCGCAAGACACCGAGAGGGCCGTCGCCAAATACCGCGAGTATTTTTTTGAGACGGGCATATTTCAGAACGTGGTCTACCCAAAGATTCCCGAGGCGTTGCAAGAGTTAAAGAATAAGAACGTAACGCTTGCCGTCGCCACGAATAAGGTCACGCTGCTCGCGAGCCGCATACTTGAGCATTTTAAGCTCGGCGGTTTTTTCTCGTTTGTGTCGGGCGACGAGATGGACGGCCGCCTGACCAAAAACGGCAAGCGCGACATCATACGCATAGCGCTCGACGCGCTTGACCCGAAGCGCGAAAGGGCCGCCGTTATGATAGGCGACCGCGGTATTGATATAACCGGCGCGAACGAGGCGGGCATAGACGGCATCGGCGTTTTATGGGGCTACGGCTCGCGGGGCGAGCTGGAAGAGGCCGGCGCGAAACAGACCGCCGCGTCCCCCGGCGAGCTGCTTCGCATGATTTCAGGAGCGGGACAATGATGAAAACGGATCTGTGCGGCGTTGAGCTGAAAAACCCCGTGATAATGGCGTCGGGGACGTTCGGTATTGAATACGCCGCGTTTTACGACTTAGGCATATTAGGCGGCATATGCTCTAAGGGCCTGACGCTTGAGCCGCGTCAGGGCAACGCGGGTATACGCGTACACGAGACGGCCTCGGGCATGATGAACAGCGTGGGGCTGCAAAATCCCGGCGCGCGTTATTTTATCGAACACAAGCTGCCGGAGCTGCTCGCGCTCGGCACGGCGGTCATAGCCAACGTAGGAGGCTCGACGGCCGAGGAAATGGCCGAGGCTGTGAGCCTGCTTAACGCTACGGGCGTGCATATCATCGAGCTGAACATATCGTGCCCCAACGTCAGGCATGGGGGCGTGGCGTTCGGCGTGAAGGCCGGCGTGGCCGGGGACGCCGTGCGGCGCGTGAGGGCTGTTTGCCGCAAGCCGCTGATGGTCAAGCTCTCGCCAAGCGCCGAAAATATAGGCGAAATGGCGGCGGCCTGCGCCGGCGCCGGCGCGGACGCGCTGTCGCTGGTCAACACCTTCCCGGCCATGGCCGTGGACACCGAGCGCCGGCGCCCGGTGTTCAGCAGTGTCACCGCCGGGCTTTCCGGCCCGGCCATAAAGCCCATAGCCTTGCGCATGGTATATGAGGCGTGCCGCGCCGCGGATATCCCGGTCGTGGGGCTGGGGGGGATAACGACCGCCGCCGACGCCATAGAGTTTATCATGGCTGGGGGGGGGGCCGGGCAGATCGGGCCCGCGAATTTTGCCGACCCCCTGACCCGCCCGCCGGGCATAGACGGCAGACGGGAGGTTATGGGAAAAGACGGGGGTTA
>WRLW01000263.1 GCA_009777435.1 Oscillospiraceae bacterium
TGACGCCGCGCGCGCCGCGCGTATACACGACTTCGTTATGGGACTGCCCGACGGCTACGGTACGGTCGTGGGGGAGCGCGGACTGCGGCTGTCGGGCGGCCAGAAGCAGCGCCTGTCGATAGCGCGCGCCATTCTGCGCGACTGCCCGATACTTATATTGGACGAGGCCACCTCCGCGGTTGACGTCGAAACCGAGTCGCATATACAGGAGGCCATTGACCGTCTGGCCGGCGGCAGAACCATAGTCGTGGTGGCGCACAGGCTTTCGACCGTCCGCCGCGCGGACAGGATAGTCGTCTTAGACGGCGGCTATATAGCCCAGCAAGGCTCGCACGACGAGCTGATAAAACGGGACGGGCCGTACAGAACCCTCTGCGAGAGTCAGGTTTAACGCGGGTTTTGCCCTTTCGCGCCGCAAGCGCGGCGCTCAAGTAAATATATATAAAGGGGAGATTGCATTGTACGACTATCACAAGGAGGCCCGCGCGCTGGCCGCGCGGATGACGCTCAAGGAAAAGGTCAGCCAGATGCTGCACGGCGCGGCGGAGGTGGAACGCTTGGGCATACCGTCATATAACTGGTGGAGCGAAGCGCTGCACGGCATCGCGCGCGCGGGCGTCGCCACAATGTTCCCGCAGGCCGTCGCGATGGCGGCGACCTTCGACGCGGAGCTGCTTGAACGCGTGGCCGGCGTCATAGCCACCGAGGGGCGCGCCAAATACCACGCCTTCCAGCGGGAGGGCGACCATGATATATACAAGGGGCTGACCTTCTGGTCGCCTAATATCAACATCTTCCGCGACCCGCGCTGTGGGCGCGGCCATGAAACCTATGGCGAGGATCCTTATCTGACCGCGCGGCTCGGCGTCGCGTTCATCAACGGGCTTCAGGGCGATCACCCTGAAATGCTCAAGAGCGCCGCCTGCGCGAAGCATTTCGCCGTACATTCCGGCCCCGAGGCGGAACGCCATGAGTTCAACGCCGTGTGCGACGACTACGACCTGTGGAACACCTATCTGCCCGCCTTTGAGGCGGCGGTGCTTGAGGCGGGCGTCGAGGCGGTGATGGGCGCGTATAACCGCACGCTCGGCGAGCCGTGCTGCGGCTCGAAGCTTCTGCTTGCGGACATCCTGCGCGGGAAATGGGGATTCAAGGGGCATGTCGTTTCGGACTGCTGGGCCGTCAAGGACTTTCACATGTACCATAAGGTTACTGAAACGCCCGAGGAATCCGTCACGCTGGCCGTCCGCATGGGCTGCGACCTCAACTGCGGGAACCTGTACCCATATTGCCTGGACGCCGTGGAGCGGGGGATGCTGACCGAGGCCGACATAGACCTTGCCGTCGAGCGCCTGTTTGTAACGCGCATGAGGCTTGGTATGCTGGGCGCCCCCGAGCATCCAGATTATGTTTCCATACCGTTTGAGAAAAACGACTGCGCCGAACACCGGGAGCTGAACCTTGAGATAACGCGCCGCGCGCCGGTGCTGCTCAAAAACGACGGTACGCTCCCGCTTGATTTCGGCAAGCTTAAAACCGTCGCCGTCGTCGGCCCGAACGCCAACAGCCGCCGTCCGCTTCAGGGCAACTATGAGGGTACGGCCAGCGAATACGTCACCGTATTGGACGGCGTGCGCGCTATGGCCGAGAGGTACGGCACGCGCGTCATGTACGCCGAGGGCTGTCATTTGTACAAGGATAAGGTGGGCGGCCTTGCCGAGCCGAACGACCGCATGGCGGAAGCGCTGGCCGTCGCGCGGCACAGCGACGCCGTGATACTTTGCCTTGGACTTGACGCGGATATAGAGGGCGAGGAAGGCGACGCCGGAAACGAATTCGCCAGCGGCGACAAGATTTCGTTAGATCTGCCGGGACGCCAGCAGGAGCTGCTGGAGCGCGTGACCGGGGCGGCGGGCGGCAAGCCCGTGATAGTGGTGCTGCTGTCCGGCTCGGCGATAGCCGTCACATGGGCGGACGAGCATGTCAACGGCATATTGCAGGCGTTCTACCCCGGCGCGCTGGGCGGCCGGGCCGTCGCCGAGATATTGGCCGGCGAGATAAGCCCCGAGGGCAAGCTGCCCGTGACCTTCTACAAATCCGACGCCGACCTGCCCGACTTCCGCGATTACGGCATGGCCAACCGCACTTACCGCTATTTCGGAGGCGAGGCGCTGTATCCGTTTGGGTTCGGGCTGACCTATACGCGCTTTGCGATAGAAGCCTTCGAGCCGGGGCGCGAGCTCTGCCGCGTCGCCGTACGCAACACGGGAAGCCGCGAGGGCCGCGAGACCGTGCAGATATATGTGACGTCGCCCGGCTGCAAGGAGAAATACAGCCTGTGCGGCATAGCCAAGGTTTCGCTGAAGCCCGGCGGGACGGCGGAGCTTGAGATACCGGTCGCCAAGACGGCTTTCTGCCGCTGGGACGGTAACGGCGACAAATATGTCGTCAAGGGCGAGCATACGCTGTACGCGGGCTTTACCCAGCCCGACGCGCGCAGCGCGGCGCTGTACGGTTCGCCGCCGCTCGCGAGCAGCCTTAATATCGAATAGGCCGG
>WRLW01000264.1 GCA_009777435.1 Oscillospiraceae bacterium
TTACACGGGTGACATAAATCGGCGCGCTTTGACAAAACGCGGCAGCGTGTGGGAAGGAGCCGTTATGAAAGACAACCCCGTGACAATGGCTCTGCTGTTCGATTTTTACGGCGAAACGCTGACGGATAAGCAGAAGGATTACTTTGACCTTTATTACGGGCGCGACCTGTCGCTGTCCGAGATATCGGAAAACGAGGGTATCACGCGGCAGGGAGTAAGGGACGTGATATCGCGCGCCGAGAATACGCTGCGCGATTTGGAGTCCCGGCTCGGGCTTGTGGCCAGATACGGGCACCTGCTCCTGACGGCGGGCAAGCTCAGCGAGGCCGCTCGCGAGATACTTGAGATCAACGAGCGCCGCTATATAAACGCGACCATCAAAAAACGCGCCGAGGAGATATTACGATTGGCCGAAACATTGAACGGGGCGCCCGAAAATGGCGTTTGAGGGTCTGACCGACAAGCTGAATAAGGTATTCTCCAAGCTGCGCGGCAAGGGCCGCGTGTCGGAGTCCGATGTGCGCGAGGCCATGCGCGAGGTGCGTTTAGCCTTGCTGGAGGCCGACGTTAACTACAAGGTGGTCAAGGACTTTGTTAAGTCCGCCACCGAGAGATGCGTCGGCGCGGACGTGCTTGAGAGCCTGACGCCGGCGCAGCAGATCATAAAGATTGTCAATCAGGAGCTGACGGCCCTTATGGGCGGCAGCCACGTCAAGCTGAACACCGCCGGCCGGCCGCCCACAGTGGTTATGATAGTCGGGCTTCAAGGCTCCGGCAAGACCACAAACGGCGCCAAGCTGGCCGGTCTTATGAAAAAGCAGGGCAAGCGCCCGCTGCTGGCGGCCTGCGACGTATACCGCCCGGCGGCCATAAAGCAGCTTGAGGTCGTGGGCGGGCAGTTGGGCGTCCCGGTGTTCGAGCGCGGTCAGGGCGACCCCGTAAAAATCGCCTCGGAGGCCGTGGAGCACGCCAAGCGGCACGGCAACGACATGGTGCTGATAGACACGGCCGGCCGCCTGCACATAGATCAGGAGCTGATGGACGAGCTGAAAGCCATCAAGGCCGCCGTCGCGCCGCATGAGATACTGCTGGTGGTGGACGCCATGACCGGTCAGGACGCCGTAAACGCGGCGCAGGCCTTTGACGGAGCGCTCGATATCAGCGGCGTGCTGATGTCAAAGCTCGACGGCGACGCGCGCGGCGGCGCGGCGCTGTCGGTTCGCGCGGTGACTGGCAAGCCCATACGCTTCGCCGGCGTCGGCGAGAAGCTCGACGCCATAGAGCCGTTCCATCCCGAGCGCATGGCCTCGCGCATACTCGGCATGGGCGATATGCTCACGCTCATCGAAAAGGCCGAGCAGACCTTAGACGCCAAGAAAGCCTCCGAGATGGAAAAGCGCCTTAGACAGAATAAGTTTACGCTCACAGATTTTTACGAGCAGTTCGGGCAGCTCAGGAGCATGGGCTCGCTTACCGACATAGCGGGTATGCTGCCCGGGGTGGATAAGCGTATGTTAGCCTCGGTAGACGAGAAGGCCATGGCGCGCACCGAGGCCATAATCCAGTCGATGACCCCGCGCGAGCGGGATAACCCGGAAATCCTCAACTCGCCGCGCAAGCGCCGTATAGCCAAGGGCAGCGGCGTGAGGGTGGAGGACGTCAACAAGCTGCTCAAGCAGTTCGACATGATGAAGCAGCTCGCTAAACAGCTGTCGTCGGGGCGTATACCCAAGGGCCTCAAGGGCAGGCTGCCCGGCTTTTAGCGCGCCGCGCGGCGCGCGCGGATTATGGATGAAAACGCTCGCGCGTTTTTATAGACAAGTCTTTTTGGAGGTGAAACGGAAATGGTCAAAATCAGGCTTCGCC
The DNA here is from genome assembly GCA_009777435.1 of Oscillospiraceae bacterium. Classification (GTDB taxonomy): domain Bacteria; phylum Bacillota; class Clostridia; order Oscillospirales; family UBA929; genus WRMG01. The sequence continues at coordinate 1,867 of WRLW01000264.1, forward strand.
GCATGGGCGCAAAGAAAGCGCCATATTACCGCATAGTGGTCGCCGACTCGCGTTACCCGCGCGACGGGCGTTTCATTGAGGAAATCGGCTCGTATGATCCGCTTAAGAACCCGTCGGTGATCAACATCAACGCCGAACGCGCGCTCGAGTGGATACGCACGGGCGCCCAGCCCACCGATACTGTAAAAAAGCTGCTGAAGGCTAATGGGGTGCTTTAGTGAATAGCCGCCTCGCGGCTATGAAGGGGTGACCGTTAAATTGAAGGACATGCTGATGTACATTGTCAGCCATCTTGTGCAGGACCCCGGCGGAGTGCGCGTTGACAGCGAGGAGCGCGACGGCGAGGAGATGCTGCGGCTGACCGTTATGCCCGACGATATGGGCAGAATCATCGGGCGCAACGGGCGCACGGCGCGCGATATCCGGCTGCTGCTGCGCGCGGCCGCCGGCTCCGAGGGCCGCCGCGTCTCTCTGGAGATCGTCGAACAGGAATGAAACGTATGCAGGAGGTGGGCCGTGTGGTTAATACACACGGCCTGCGCGGCGAGGTCAAGCTCGACTGCTGGTGCGACAGTCCCGGCTTTATCGGGCTGTTTTCCGAGATAGTCATCGGCGGCAAGCCCTATACCGTAACCGGCTTCAGGGAGCATAAGCATATGGCGTTGGTCACGCTTGAGGGCATAGACGGC
>WRLW01000265.1 GCA_009777435.1 Oscillospiraceae bacterium
CTCGACCGTCGATGAAATTCTGGCGTTTGGCCGGCGGCTCCAAGAGGAATTAGACGGCATCGAACACTCGGACGAACGCTTGGCGGAACTGAACGCCGCCTGCGAGTCAAAAATGATTGACCTTGAAAAAGCGGCGGCGGCGCTGTCCGAAAAGCGAAAGGCGGGCGCGCTGTCGCTCCAGGAGCGTCTTGGCGCCGAGCTGCGCGGCCTTGAGATGGATAAAGTCAGGTTTGAGGCGGAGATTTCCGCCGCGGAATACGGGCGGCAAGGCGGCGACACGATAAGGTTTTTGATATCCACCAACCCCGGCGAGCCTTTGAAGCCGCTGTCTAAAACGGCGTCGGGCGGCGAGCTGTCACGCGTTATGCTGGCGCTTATGAGCATATTGGCCGGCGACGTGGACACCATGGTATTTGACGAGATCGATTCCGGGGTGTCGGGCCGGGCGGCGCAGCGTGTGGCTGAAAGGCTTGGCAGGCTGTCCAAAACGCGTCAAGTCCTTTGCGTTACGCATCTGCCGCAGATCGCGGCGATGGCCGACCACCATTTTCATATCGAGAAGGAAACCTCGGGCGCCCGCGCCGTCACGAAAGCGGAAAAGCTCGATACGCCGGCGCGGATATCGGAGATAGCGCGGATAATAGGGGGCGCGGCGGTCACGGACGTTACCAAAAAGAGCGCCGCCGAGCTTATAGAACAGGCGGAGCTGTACAAGAAGTCTTAGATTTGGGAGAGTGGCATGAAAGTATTTGATGAGCTTACAAAACGCGGGCTGATAGCCCAGACGACGGGGGAGGACGCCGTACGCGAGCTTACGGACGGCGGCAAAGCCGTCTTTTACATCGGCTTCGACCCGACGGCGGACAGCCTGCATGTCGGGCATTTCCTGCCGCTGATAGTGATGCGGCACCTGCAAAGCGCGGGCAACATGCCGATAGCTCTGGTCGGCGGCGGTACGACCATGGTCGGCGACCCGTCGGGGCGTTCGGACATGCGCGGTATGATGACCTTTGAGCAGATCGACGCCAACGCGCAGGTGTTCAAGCGGCAGATCGGACGGTTTATCGACTTTTCGGAGGACGCCTCGGGCCAGCCGCGCGCGCTCATGGTAAATAACGCCGATTGGCTGATGGGACTTAATTATATAGAGTTCTTACGCGACATCGGCGTACACTTTTCGGTAAACCGGATGCTCTCGTTTGAGTGCTTCAAAAACCGCTATGAAAACGGGCTGTCCTTTATAGAGTTCAACTACATGCTGATGCAGTCGTTTGATTTCTATGAGCTGTACAGGACAAAGGGCTGCAGCCTTCAGGTAGGCGGCGACGACCAGTGGGGAAATATGCTCGCGGGCACCGAGCTTATACGGCGCAAGCTCGGGCGCGACGCGAACGTGCTTACCATACCTCTGCTGCTCACGACCGACGGCGTGAAGATGGGCAAAACGCAGAAGGGCGCGCTGTGGCTCGATGCCCAAAAGACCACGCCGTTTGACTTCTTCCAATATTTCCGCAACGTTCATGACGACGACGTTATACCGTTTATGAAGCGCCTGACATTCGTGCCTCTTGACGAGATAGCGGAGCTTGAGGGCATGGGCGGCGCGGAGCTGAATCCGGTAAAGGAGCGGCTGGCCTTTGAGCTGACGGCGCTGGTTCACGGCGAGCGGGCCGCGGACGAGGCGCGCGCGGCCTCAAAGACCCTCTTCGCGACCGGCGCTGCGGCCGATAATATGCCCACGACGACGCTGATAGACAGCGACTTGACCGACGGCGCGGTCACGGCGGCCGATTTGTTGGTAAAATGCGGGCTTGCTTCGTCAAAGGGCGACGCCAAGCGGACAATCGAGCAGGGCGGCTTGACGGTGAACGACAAAAAAATTGACAGCGTTGCGGCCGTTTTCACAAAAGAGCAGCTTTCGGACGGCCTTATGCTCCGCAAAGGCAAGAAAACCTTCCACAGGGCCGTTATGTAACTTCGCGCTTTCGCGCTACTCAAAAAAGGGAAGGAGCATCGCAATGACATACCCTGAGCTGAAAGCATACTGCCAACAAAACTCCGTCGAAATGATCGACTTCAAAATGATCGACCTGAGAGGCAAATGGCGGCATTTGACCATACCCGCCGCACGCCTTACTGAGAAGCTGATGACGGGCGGCGTTGGGTTTGACGGTTCTAATTATGGCTTCGCGGCCGTCGAGAAGAGCGACATGGTGTTTATACCCGACCTTTCCACAACGAGCTTGGAGCCTTTCACGTCGGTTAAAACGCTGTCCATGATCGGCGACGTTTATGTTATCGGCGAGCCGTATGTCAGATTCGAGCAGGATCCGCGCTATATCACAGGCAAGGCCGAAGCCTATATGAGGGATAAGCGCGTCGCCGACGAAATACGCATAGGGCCTGAGTTTGAGTTTTATGTGTTCGATAAGGTCGGCTATGAGGTCGCCCCGCAAGGCTCCAGCTTCTTCATTGACGCCGCGCAGGCCGGATGGAACAGCGCGAACCCGGACGGCAGGGGATTTACCGTGCGGCACAAGGGCGGCTATCAC
>WRLW01000266.1 GCA_009777435.1 Oscillospiraceae bacterium
AGGTGGCCTTTCCGTCGTCCTGCGGCGTTCTGGGCGCTTTTCCGGCCTCAATAAGCGCGGCGGTATCGACTAATAATGCCGCTCCTTGCAATTTCATCTTGTCATATATCATGCCATATGTGTCATTATCGCATATTTCGATACTCTGCGATAATATCACATCTCCCCTGTCCATAGCGGCCGCCATGTGCTGAGTACACACGCCGGTCTCGGTTTCGCCGTTTATAACAGCCCATTGAATGGGCGCCGCGCCCCTATATTTGGGGAGTAATGAGCCGTGAACGTTCACACACGCGAGTTTTGGGAGCTTAAGCCAGCGTTCGGGCAAAAACAAACCGTAAGCGACCACAGCGATCATATCGGGCGTTAGCTCCGCGACCTCGTTATAGCACAAATCGTCCTTCAAAGTCTCCGGCTGGCGGCATGGGATGCCGTATGCAATGGCTATTTCCTTTACAGGAGACGGCGTAAGCTTCATGCCCCGGCCTCGCGGCCTGTCGGGCTTGGTCAGAACGTGGGTTACGCTATGACCGGCGTCGATAAGGGCTTGCAGACTGACCGCCGCGAAGTCAGGAGTCCCCATAAATACAATGTTCATGCCTCGTCCGCACCGCCGTCCGCGCCGTTTTCGCCCCCCGGCGCGTCCGCGCTGTTTTCGTCGATATACTCGGTCACAAACGCCGTGAAGATGACGCCGTTCAAATGGTCTATCTCATGGCAGAACGCGCGCGCGACTAATCCCTCGCCTGTCAAAGTGAAATGCTTGCCATATCTGTCTTGAGCTTTGATTGTAACCTTCATCGGTCTGCAAACCATACCGTAGACACCCGGAAGGCTCAGGCAGCCCTCCACGTCGTTTTGCTCGCCCTCCGTCTCCACTATCTCCGGGTTCACCAATTCTATCAGCGTACCCGGTTCGGCCTCGACGACGGCCGCGCGGCGCAGAACGCCTGTTTGTACGGCCGCAAGCCCGACGCCGTTCGCCTCTCTCATGGTTTCGGCCATATCGTCAAGCAGTATATGGAGGCGCGCGTCAAAATTTGTCACGGCGCGCGACTGCTTCCGCAGCGTCGCGTCGTCCTCGGTGAGTATGCGCCTTATAGCCATGTGATCCTCCTCCTTTTTGAGGTCTCCTAAAAACCGTTTGGGTGCAGATCGGCAAACAGGGTCACGCCCTTATTGCCGCCGTCGCTTGGAAAACGCCGCAGAAGCGTGGCGACAAAGCGTCTTATTTCGGCGCTCGGCGGGCCGCATAACGTTATATGGTATCTGTATCTGTTGTTTATCTTATGCACGGCGGCGGGCGCCGGCCCGAAAATTCGCGTTTTAAGACCGAGCGCGCCCACTCCGTTGTCAATCCGCGCGCGAAGCTTCATACACACGCGCAACAGCGCGTCCTGATCCGGGCCGCAGCAGCTGAGCATTATCATCTCGCCGAACGGCGGGTAGCCCTGCTGCTCGCGCAGCGCTATCTCGTTTTCAAAAAAGCCATTATAATCCTGTTCAGCCGCCTGGAGCAATACGGGGTGCGCCGTCGAAAAGGTTTGGATGACCGCGCGTCCGGGCCTGTCGCCGCGCCCGGCGCGCCCGATGACCTGTGTTATCAGGTCAAACGTGCGCTCGTTGGCGCGGTAATCGTCAACATACAGGGACATATCCGCCGATATCACGCCCACCAGCGTAACGTTACTCAAATGAAGCCCCTTCGCTATCATCTGCGTACCCACAAGAATGGGGATCCGTTCTTCGGCAAAGCGTCCGAGCAGAGTTTTATGCGCGCCTTTATACGACGTGGTATCGGTATCCATGCGCAGTACCCCGACGCCGGGAAAAAGCTCATCGAGGTCGCCAACCACCTTTTGCGTGCCCGCGCCGAAGAAACGCACGTCGCCGCCGCACACCGCGCACCGCTCCTGCCACGTTTCGGAGTACCCGCAATAATGGCACAGCATACGCCGGTTGTGTGAATGGTATGTAAGCGATACCGAGCAGTGCGGGCATTGCCGCATCTCCCCGCAGTCCGGGCATGTGACTATCCGGTGGAAGCCCCTCCGGTTAAGGAACAGTATGGTCTGCTCGCCGCTGTCTATGTTTTTTTCTATTTCATCCCTCAGCGGCCCGCTGATGGTGCAGTCGTTGCCGTTTCTCAGTTCATGGCGCATGTCGGCCATTATGACGGGCGGCAGCGCCGAAGCGTTAAAGCGGTGCGGCAGGTCGAAACGGCCGTATGAACCCTTTCGCGCGGCATACGCCGACTCAAGGGACGGCGTGGCGCTGGCGAGAAGCAGCATGGCGCCGTGCTGTACGCACCTGAATTTCGCGACGTCGCGCGCGTGGTATCTCGGGGAGCTTTCGGATTTATATGTGTGCTCCTGCTCCTCGTCGATGATTATCATCCTCAAGGCCGGAAGCGGCGCGAACACCGCGGAGCGCGTACCTATCACGACGTCTATACGCCCGTCCCTGACGGCGCGCCATGTTTCAACGCGCTCGCCCGCGCTCAGAGCGCTGTGTAAAACCGCCGCGCGCGCGCCGAAAT
>WRLW01000267.1 GCA_009777435.1 Oscillospiraceae bacterium
CAATGCTGTTTATACTTACGGGCGGTCTCAAGGGACAGGCCGCCGGGCTTAACGCGTCCGGCGACGCCGTTGTATCGCGCATGTACGGCATATACGATACGCGCGCCCTGCGCGACGCCGTACCTGACGAAGCGCGCGGCGCGATCCGGGGTATGGACGCCGGCATGTCTCTTGACGACGGCCTGAAAGGTCTGTGGAACCACGGCGTGTCGGTTTTCACGCGGGATTTCAGGGACGCGCTGAAGGTCTTTGTCGCCCTGCTGCTGACGGCCATGCTGGCGGGCCTCGCGGGCGGCCTTTGGGGCGCGGCGGACGGCATGGAGCAGCCTCTGAACATTGCCGGCGCGCTGGCGGTGGCGGCGGTAAGCCTCGGCGGCTTCGGTCTGCTTATAAAGCTCACATCCGAAACGGTGAGGCAGATCAACGTTTTTTCAAAGGCGCTGCTTCCCGTGATGGCGTCGGTTACGGCGGCGTCGGGCGCGCCGACGGGCGCCGTCGCGCGCCAAGCCGCGACGCTGTTGTTTTCCGACGTGCTGATAACGGTGATCGACAGACTGCTGATACCGTGTACATACGCTTATATAGCGGTTCTGACGGCCGACGCGGCTCTGGGAGTGAAAAGCTTGGCCTCGATAGGCAGGTTCATAAAATGGGGAGCGGGAGGTCTGCTAAAGCTGCTTATGACGCTGTATGTGGCGTATCTGACCGTCAGCGGGGCGGTGGCGGGCGCAGGCGACGCGATGCTTGAGCGCGGCGCGCGGCTGGCTATATCGGGAATGGTGCCGGTGGTCGGCGGCGTATTGTCGGACGCCACGCAGACCATAGTGGCGGGCGCCGGCGTTGTGAAAAGCACCATAGGGATATTCGGTCTGGTCGCGGTTTTGGGCGTGATGCTGGCGCCGCTGATACGTCTGGGACTGCAATACCTGTCGTACCGTATGGCGGCCGCCATATGCACGACGACGGCGCCCGAGCCGCTTACGCGGTACATTGAAAGCCTTGCCGACGTGTTTGGCCTGCTGATAGGCATGAGCGTTTCGGCGACGGTTCTGCTTATGGTGGCCATAGTGTCGTGTATGCAGGCCGGGGGATAGAAATCAAAGACCGTTACTGCGAGCGGAACGCCGCGCCGCCAACGGCCGGCCGGCAATTACGGGGGAGGGGGATATTGCCGTGCAGCAATTCAACTCTTATGTGATGGGCGTCGTCTGCGCGGCGGCGGCGGCCTCCGTTGTTATGGCCTTGACGCCGAAGGGATGGTACAGGGCGCTGATCGGCGTGATATCGGGCCTGACGCTGACGCTGGTCATATGCCGCCCGCTGACCAGCCTGAGGTTCGGCGACTTTGACGGTTTGCTGGAGGCCGCGGGCGGCGGCGCGGAATTTGAAAAATACTTGGATGAGCAAGACAAACTGTTAAAAGAAATCATAGCCGAAAAGACAAGCGCATATATTTTGGCAAAGGCACAAGCTATGGGCGTGCAATGTCGGGTGGAGGTAACGATAGGCAATGACCCGCCCCGCCCGGAGCATATCATGCTCACCGGAGGCGTCAGGCCGGAGGACGGCGTGCTGGAGCGGCTGTCCGAGCTGATTTACAAGGACTGCGGTATTCCGCCCGAGTGCCAGCGCTTTATCTGGGAGGAGTAGAAACAGCCATTCGGAGAGGGGGGCCATAATGGGGATCGCCGTACCGGACAGACTGAGACCGGCGGCAAAGATTTTGGGCAGATATAAATATGTCCTGATAGTTATAGCTGTCGGGCTGGCGCTCATTCTGTGGCCCAACGCGCCGCCCGCCGAACGCGAGCCGGAGCGGAGCCGGGAGGGCGCCGGGGAGTGGGAGGAGAGCGAATCGCTTGAACGCCGCATAGAGGAAACCCTGTCGGAGGTAAGCGGCGTCGGGCGGGTATCCGTATTGCTGACGGTCAAGCGGGACATGGAGACACAGTACGCCGAGAATACGGATACCAAGGAAAAGCGTCAATGGGCCGGCGGCGCGCTGCAATCCTATGAGCGGGACAGCCGAAACGCGGCGGTCATGCGCAAAGACGCGGGCGGAGGTGAACAGCCGCTGGTTATAAGCCGCATATTCCCCGTCTACCAAGGCGCGTTGGTTGTGTGCGACGGCGCGGACGATATAAAGGTGCGCACGCGCGTCACGGAGTCCGTCGCGTCGCTGACCGGATTGGGCTACGATAAGATAACTGTAGTTGCAATGAAACCTGAAAATGGAAAGGAATGAGCCTGATGAACCTTTGGAAACGCAACGCGGTGGTGGCGACCGTCGTGCTGTTCGTGACCATGGCGCTGTATCTCAGCTGGTCGTATAACAGGGACGAAAACGCCGTCAACGGCCCCGGCTGGGACGGTGACGACACGGTGTATACTCTGCTTGACGTCGTAGACGCCGCCAAGACCGGAAACACGGCGCCGCCTACGGTATCGCCCGAAGTTCAGACCGACGGCGGCGCGGGGCAGAACAGCTATTTCATTGAACAGCGGCTCTCGCGTCAAAAAGCGAGGGACGGCG
>WRLW01000268.1 GCA_009777435.1 Oscillospiraceae bacterium
GCCGAATATAATGAGCGCCTCGCGGTGCGCCGCCTGCTGTACGAGAGTACACGCGAACTCCACGTCGTCAAGGCCGAGCTCAGAGCTGCCGGTCACGTTGATTATAACGCCCTTCGCGCCCTTTATCGACGTTTCTAGCAGCGGGCTTTGCAGCGCCATATTGGCGGCTATCTCTGCCTTGCCCTTGCCCGCGCCGCGTCCCCCGCCCATATGCGCGTATCCGGCGTCACGCATGACGGTACACACGTCGGCAAAGTCGAGGTTTATCAGGCCCGGAATCTGTATCAGATCCGATATGCTCTGCACCGCCTGGCGCAAAACGTCGTCGGCAATCTCAAAAGCGTTCAGGAAGGTGATTTTCTGCTCGGTCACATGCTTTAATCTCTCGTTCGGGATGACCACCAGCGAGTCCACGCGCGACCGCATCTCCTCAATGCCGCGTTCCGCAGTTTCCATACGGCGCTTACCCTCAAACGAAAACGGCTTAGTCACCACGCCGACCGTCAGTATACCCATCTCGCGCGCTATATCGGCCACGATAGGCGCGGCGCCCGTACCCGTACCGCCGCCCATGCCGGCGGTTATGAATACCATATCCGTGCCCTCAAGGAATTTCGCCACATGCTGGCGGCTTTCCTCCGCCGACTTGCGGCCTACCTCCGGGTCGGAGCCCGCGCCCTTGCCGCCCGTCAGCTTCTCGCCGATTTGGATCTTATGCGTGGCCTCTGAATTTTGCAGCGACACCTTGTCCGTGTTTATCGTAACAAATTCAACCCCGCGCACACCGGTTTTCATCATGCGGTCAACCACGTTGTTGCCCGCCCCGCCGACGCCCAGTACCTTTATGGATACAATGGAATCCATACCTGTGTCAAGCTCAAAGGGCATATATGTACCTCCTTATCTTTGGTAAACGGAATACATGTCAAGTGTTGCTCCTTGCTCTATTTTTCCTCTTTATGATAACATTCATATAGTATCTCTTTTCTCCGTAAACGTCAAGTGCTGAATAACATTTTTCCTGTTTTTTTTACCCGATTGTTTTAACATGCCCCCTCCGGCCGTTGCGCCGCAAGCGTTACGCAAAAATATTAAACGCGCTTATAGTAAAGATTAAAACCTTTACACTAATGCGTTTGCATGGCAATATATGGCATTTATTCGGGTATAAACCTTGCTATCCGCTGTGATTTTTGGGTCGGGTCGCTCGATATGTCCGACAGCTCGAACACGCCGCGTTCATTTGGCTCCGGCACTTCCAGAGCCAGGGGTATATAATCGAGCTTCAGGCTCAGATCGTTGGGTACGCCTAAATTAACTGTGAAGCGGCTCATGAATTTGAACTTAACATTGGCTATATCGCTGAGGTCGAAGCTGTCTATATCCTCAAGCAAGCCTTTTTCCATAACGGCTTCCAGCACCTCAAGCAGCACCCGGACTTTGTGATCCTGTTCGGAAGGAAACGCGATCAGCGTGCCCTCCACAGGCGCGAGAAGGGTCACGCCCAGCACCTGCGGCAACGCGTCGCCGCGAGCGCGTTCCAGCAGCTTGCCCCTGCGGTCAACCATCCAGTAATCGCCGGCCGAATCGGATATCACCACAAGCGGCGTGGTTTCCGTTATATTTATAATCACCCTGCCCGGCAGCCTGCGTTTAATCGAGACATTCTCGACATAAGGCTGGGCGGCCTTTATGCCGCGCTCCGCGGCCACGCTGTTCACAAGCAGCAGAAAATCGCCTTCCCCGATACCCGACGCCGCCTTTATATCCCTCTGGTCGCAGACCTCCGTCCCGGTCACCTCAATCAGCGTTACCTTGAAAAACAGGCTCAGCGCAACCGTAACGACCGCGATGATAAATATGGCCGTCATAACCTTTTGAAAGCGCGCGTTCAGCCGGCGTCCCGTCCGGCGCCGTCTCCTTCTGGGCTGTCTGATCGGTCTTGCATTTTTTGCCATAGCGGCTCAACTCTCTCTTTTGTTCGTTTTATGTCCGCGCCCAAATCTCTCAGGGATTTTTCTATGTTCTCATAGCCGCGGTCGATGTGCCGCAGTTCGGAAACCGTGGTTATCCCTTCCGCGCCGAGCGCCGCCACCACCAAGGCCGCGCCGCCGCGCAAATCCGTACACTCAACAGGCGCGCCATACAGCTTCTCGACGCCCGTAACCACGGCCACACGGCTCTCAACGCGGATATCGGCCCCCATACGCGCCAGCTCCCCGGCATGGCGGAAACGGTTGTCAAAAATATTCTCCACAAAAACCGTCGCACCGCGCGCCTTGGTGCATACGGCCATTAACGGCGACTGCGCGTCGGTCGGAAAGCCCGGATACGGCATCGTCCTCACCGGCCGCAAGGCGCGCAAGCGCTTGCTCCGTTCTACTGTTACGCAGTCGTTTCCGGCGGTAATCGCGCACCCGGCCTCACACAGGGCCGAAAGCACCGAGGCCACATGCTCGGGTATGACGGAACCCATCCTTACGCGTCCGCCGGCCATAGCCACAGCCGCCAGGTAG
>WRLW01000269.1 GCA_009777435.1 Oscillospiraceae bacterium
ATTTTTTCAAAAGGCCGGATTTGGCTTTTATAAGGGGACGGTATGTGATATACTGGCTGAGATATAAACCCACCCCATTATCCGAACAAGGAAGTGATCGTATGGCCGGCCTGTTCCTCGGCATTGAGCTTGGTTCCACGCGCATTAAGGCGGCGCTTATAGACGGGACGTATTCCATTGCGGCCTCGGGCGCGCATGATTGGGAGAACAAGTTTGAAAACGGCGTGTGGACATACGCGCTCGACGACGTGTGGGCGGGTGTGCGCGACGCTTTCGGCAAATTGGCGGACGACTATCAAGTCAGGCACGGCGCGCCGCTGACCGAAATTGACGCGATTGGCGTGTCGGCCATGATGCACGGCTATTTAGTGTTCGGCAAGGACGGGGAACTGCTGACGCCGTTCCGCACATGGCGCAACACGTCCACCGAGCGCGCGGCCTTCGCGCTGACCGAGCTGTTCGACTTCAATATACCGCAGAGATGGAGCGTCGCGCACCTGTACGAGGCCGTGCTGGACGGTGAGCCGCATGTGGGGGACATAGCGTTCATGACGACGCTCGCCGGATATGTACATTGGAAGCTGACGGGCCGAAAGGTACTCGGCGTGGGCCACGCGTCGGGCGTGTTCCCGGTCGTAAGAGCGCCGGGAGAAACCGTGTGCAGGTATGACGCGCGGATAATGAGCTTGTTTGATACGCTGACGCCTAAGACCGGATGGAGGCTTGCGGATATCCTGCCGGACATCCTCGGCGCGGGTGAAATCGCCGGCGAGCTGACCGCGGAGGGCGCGAAGCTGCTCGACCCGTCGGGGCGCATACGCCCGGGTATACCGCTGTGCCCGCCGGAGGGCGACGCCGGAACGGGCATGGTCGCCACCAACAGTATTTCCGAGCGTACGGGCAACATTTCGGCGGGTACGTCGGTTTTCGCCATGATCGTGCTGGAAAACGGCATTTCAAAACCCTATGTTGAGATAGATATGGTCGCGACGCCCGACGGTAAACCGGTCGCGAAGGTGCATTGCAATAACTGCACGTCAGACCTCGACGCGTGGGTGCGGCTGTTTGCGGAGCTAAGCGGCCTGACGGGCGGCGGGATGAACAAGCCGGAGCTGTACGACGCGCTGTACGCCAAAGCGCTGGAGGGCGACGCCGACTGCGGCGGCCTGCTGTCGTATAACTACTACGCCGGCGAGCCTATAACCGGCTTTGAGCGCGGATGCCCGCTTTTCACGCGTATGCCCGGAAGCCGGCTGACGCTGGCCAATTTCATGCGCGCTATGCTGTTTTCAACAATGGCTACTTTGAAGATAGGTATGGATATCCTGCTTGAGAAGGAGCGGGCGCGCATTGACAGGCTGTTTGGGCACGGCGGGCTGTTCAAGACAAAGGCTGTTGGTCAGCGGCTTATGGCGGCGGCGCTGAACGTGCCGGTCGCCGTGATGGAGTCCGCGGGGGAGGGCGGCGCTTGGGGCGTGGCGTTGCTGGCGGCTTATATGTCTATGAAGAATGACGGGGAAACGCTTGAGGACTTTCTGGCTCAAAGAGTGTTCGCCGGCGGCGCCGGCGTAAGCGTGGAGCCGGATCCGAGGGATGTCGAAGGTTTTGTGAAATTTATGGAGCGCTATGCAAAGGGTTTGTCCATCGAGCGCGCGGCGGTCGAGTGTCTGGGCAGCTGAGCGGCTTGAATTATATTGCGGCTATGAAAGGAAGTGCGTCGCGGTGAGGGATTATGAGTTTTGGTTCATTGTGGGCAGCCAGCATCTATACGGCGGTGAGGTTCTGGAAACGGTAGCCGCGCGCGCCGCCGAAATGGCGGCGTATCTGGATGGCGCCCTGCCTTTCCGCGTGGTGTGCAAGGGCGTTGTTAAAACGCCGGACGAGGCGTCGGCGCTCGCGGCGGCGGCCAACAACGACGCCGGATGCGCGGGCGTAATCGCTTGGATGCACACCTTTTCGCCGTCGAAAATGTGGATCAACGGGCTGGTGAGCTTGCGTAAGCCATACTGCCATCTGCATACCCAGTATAACCGCGAGATCCCGGACGAGCTTATCGACATGGAGTTTATGAACCTCAACCAGTCGGCCCACGGCGACCGCGAACACGGGTATATAGCCGCGCGCCTGCGTATGGCGCGCAAGGTGGTCGTCGGGTACTGGCGCGACGCGGACGTGCGCGGCAGGCTGGACGCGTGGGCGCGCGCGGCGGCCGGCGCGGCTGTGAGCCGCGAGCTGAAGGTGGTGCGCTTCGGAGACAATATGCGGCAGGTGGCCGTCACCGAGGGCGACAAGGTAGAGGCGCAGATTAAGTTCGGCTGGCAGGTCAATACATGGCCGGTCGGCCACCTGACCGAGACGCTCGAAAGCGTGACCGAGGCGGAGGTCGGCGCGGCGCTTGACGAGTATAGGGCTTTGTATTCTTTCGATACCGAAGATATTGAGCCCGTGCGCTATCAGGCGCGCGAGGAGCTGGCTATTGAGCGGATACTGAACGAACAGGGCGCGGGCGCGT
>WRLW01000270.1 GCA_009777435.1 Oscillospiraceae bacterium
CATGCCGCAGTTCCTGCGCTCCGGTCAGGTACGCCGCCCGCCATGTGCCGCTTTCGGCTTGATAGCCCAATTGCTCCAAGGCGTCCGCGCCCAGATACCGCGCCGCCGTATTCGAGGGGTCTGCAAAGACTAAAATCGAGGTAATCTCCGCTACCCATCTGTACTCGCCGTTTTCAAAGTCACGATAGGCGAGTTTTAGGACTTCATTCGGGTCGCCCATATACTCGACGAACTTTTTGGCGCTCTCTGTGGGTGGGATCGGGTCGAGATATGCCGGGTTGCCGTTATACCAGCCCATGTATTTCTGATAGACGGCTTTTGAGTTGTGCTTATACGTCCCGTAATACGGGCGGGTATACCATTGCTGATCCAAATCGTCGGGCAGTTGTATCATCTCAGCGATTTCCTCGGATGTATAACCCTGATTTATATACAGCAGCGACTGGTCGTTGATAAACTTATATACTGCCGCCGTGCCGATAAGATAGTCATTTATCTCATCATTACCCCAGCGGGGCCAGTTGTGCGACTGGAATATGACCTCAACCTCATCGCCGTACAGCGTAACTGCCTCCATGATGTATTTTGCCCAGATGTTGCCATCGCGGACCTGCGCTCCGCGCAAAGTATAGAGATTATGGAGTGTGCCTACGCAGTTTTCGGCAAGCCATAATGCGTTTTTTGCGGGAAACCAAGTGTTCATTTCGGCGGGTGCTTCTGTGCCGGGGGTCATATGGAAAACCATTTCCACACCATCTACCACCCGAACCTCTCCGGTATACGTGATAATGTCCGTCGGGCCGAGATATGAGCTGTTTCCGTTGGGAAGCGCGACACCCAAGCCGATGGCGAGCCTGCTCTGTGGTCCCGGCGGAGGCAGCAGGTGTCCGTACTGGTAAAATGCGCGCCTGTACATAGCCGTCCCGGCGTATATGTTCTCGCTGACCGCGTGCTGCGCGTATCCCTCCGGCACGATTATCGGGATTTTGCCGGATAATGCGTCTTCCTGGCTCACAACTGCCCTGATTCCGCCGTAATGGTCGGCGTGGGGGTGGCTGATGATAACGCCGGTCACAGGCCTTTCGCCCAAAGTGTCGTTTATAAAGTCCAAAGCCGCCTTCATTGTCTCAACGGCTGTGCCGGTGTCAAATAATATCCAGCCGGTATCGCCCTCTACAAATGTAAAGTTGGTAAGGTCATAACCGCGCACCTGATAGATGCCGTCCGTGACCTCATAAAGCCCGTAATTATGATTTATCTGCGTATGCCGCCACAGGCTGGGATTCGCGGTGTCTGGCGCTTCCGTGTCTTTTACAAACGCATACGCCTTTTGGCTCCAGATCAGCTTGCCTGTCGGGTCGTATAATTCAAGCTGCTCCGGCGCGGCGATAAGGCCCCTGCGGGCGTTTTCAAACTCGCGTTCGTCGGAAAAGTCCAAATGGTCATAGCAGGCGTGGTTGATGTCCCTTGTGTGGTCTGTCGCGCCTTTGATTTCGGCGGTCAGTTCAATATTAAACGGGTCTGCCGGCTGTACCGCCGCGCCGCCCGGCTCCTGCTGAACGGGCGTTTGTTCCGGCGGGGCGGCAGGGCTTTCGGCCGGCGGGGCGCTCCCCGGATCGCAGGCGGCCGCAAGGCACAAAACAAACGTTGCGGCGACCAATAACGCCGCGGCTTTGATGATGATTTTTCCTGATTTCATAATTGTGTGCTTCTCCTTATAGTCATTTAACATTTGATAAATTTGATTGCCCGGTTGTCACTTTGCCGTTTTTTGTGCCGCCGCTGTGCCTTCTTTTTTCGCGGATTCCGCTTTTTCGTTTTCAGGCGGCTTGGCTGCCTTCGCCTTTTCTCTGGCTTCGTCGGCGAGATGCAGCTTCGCGTTGCCAATCGCTTTTCTGCTGTAGGCTGAGGCTTCTTTTAGCGGATCTCCGTATGAACCATGAGTAATCGCCGTCATTTTCTTTGCGGTTTCCGCGTTCAATCTGTCCTCCGGCACCGGAACCATGTCTTTTACGTGTTCTTTGAGTTTTTCTATTCTATCGCGTACAGCGTCCAGCGACTCTTGCCCTTTTGCCGTCCTGTCTATGACTCCTTTGAGCGCGTTTACTGTCCTGTCGGGGTCTATATTCCTTATCAGTTCTCGGATCTCCGGCGTTATGACGCGAATAAGGCTTTCCGGCGTGGGTTCCTTTGCGCCGGTATTCGGCGGCGCGAACGCGCTGTCATTGTCTATGCCGGTAATTTTGAAGCGTCCGTCGTCGCCTTTGCTGATGAAGAAATTTCCGGGATGACGATCGAAATGCCCGCCAATATAGTCCAAAACGGCAAGCTTCATCGATGCGACCTGCAACGTGGGGTCTGAAGAGTCTACAATTTCAGCCTTATAAATAGGAGGGAGGTCGTTGTTACTTGCCTGGGCTGATTCCTTCATCTGCTGTTGTATCTGACGGCATTGCTCCAGGTTATCGCGGCTGACAATCATGATCCGATCCCCTCTGACTCCCGGCG
>WRLW01000271.1 GCA_009777435.1 Oscillospiraceae bacterium
ACAACGTTATCCGCGACGGCATGTCGGACGGGTCAACAGAATCGGTGAAGCGCCCCGGGCGGCCCGCCAATCCGAGCAACGGGCGCGGCGGCATCAAGCCCGTCAGAGCCGACAGCCTCTGCATGGGGTCGAATCGCGCGTCGGCCCCATTTTCGTCTAACTCGGCCGCAAACGGCCCGTCCGCGGCCAGCGCGTCTAAAACGGCCTCGCAGAACTTAAACGGGCTGGCGGTGGACACCACGAGCATCGGGTTTCCCGTCAGATTGCGGCGCGCCACGTCCACCGCCACGGCGGTGTGCGGGTCGAGCAGGATATCCCTTTCATCCCATGTCTCGCGTATGACGCGCGCCGCCCCGGCGTCGTCGCACGAGCCGCCCGTGAAGCACTCCGCGAACGCCGACCTCAGTCCTCCGGACACGGTATATATGCCGTCGTCGGACAGCCGGCGCATCAAATCGCGTATCATGTCCGCGTCGCCGCCCGACAGGTGGTACAGGGCGCGCTCAAAATTGCTCGACACCAGTATATCCATAGACGGCGACGTGGTTAGGCTCAGCTCGCGCCGACGGTCGTACACGCCGTCGCGCAGGAACACCGTAAGCACGTCGTTTTTGTTGGACGCGCACACCAGCCGTCCGAGCGGCAGTCCCATCTCTCTGGCGTAGTACGCCGCCAGAATGTTCCCAAAATTGCCGGTAGGCACAGCAATGTCGAGCGGCGCGCCTTTTTTCAAACGCCCCGACGCGGCCATATCGCAATACGCCGAAATATAATACGCTACCTGCGGCAGAAGGCGTCCGGGATTTATCGAGTTGGCCGACGACAGCATCCACCCGGCGCCGTCCGCGGCTTCGGCCAGCGCGCGGTCGGCGAATATACGCTTAACCCCGGTCTGCGCGTCGTCGAAATTGCCGTTGATGGCGCATACCCCAACATTGCCGCCGCCCTGCGTCACCATTTGCAGCCGCTGCACCGCGGATACGCCGTCGCGCGGGTAAAACACAAACACCGCCGTGCCGCCGACATCCTTAAAGCCCGCCAGCGCGGCTTTGCCGGTATCGCCCGACGTGGCCGTCAGTATACATATGCGCTTGTCCGCGCCGATTTTGCGCGCGCCCGCGGTCATCAGGAAGGGCAGCATACGCAGCGCCATATCCTTAAACGCCGCCGTCGGGCCATGCCACAGCTCGAGCAATGAGATTTGACCGTCCAGCTCCGTCACGGGAGCGGCTCTTTGCGCGCCGCCGTCAAACGGCGCGTAAGCCTGTTCGGCAAAGCCCTCAAGCTCGCCGTCTGAAAAGCCGTCGCGCGGCGACGCCCCTCCCAGAAACATACCCAATACAAAGGCGGCGCGCTTATAATACGGCAGCTTCCCCAGCATGTCGAGCAGCTCCGGCGTCAGCGCCGGAAAGGACGACGGGCAGAACAAGCCGCCGTCGGAGGCGAGGCCGCGCACTATGGCCTCCGGCCCCGACGCGGAATCGGCGCCGCGCGTACTTATATACTTCATTTTTTATACTTATTCAGCAGCTCGTCAATCCTGTCGATCATGACCGGCGCCATGTCAACCACTTTTTCGACGACGCTCTTGTCGCCCGGCTCGACCGGAAGCAGCCTGACCCCCGACTGGGATACCACCATGAAGCATACCGGAGTGACCTTCACGCCCGCGCCCGCGCCGCCGCCGAAGCTGCCCTTCGACGTCTCCTTGCCGCCCCAGTCCGAGCCTCCCGCGCCGAAGCCGAACGACACGCGCGACACGGGTATTATGGTCGTGCCGTCAGGCGTCGTGATGGGTTCCCCCACGACGGTGTTTACATCCACCATCTCACGGATTCTGCCTAAGGATTCTGTCATCATTTCTACGATTGTGGGTTTATGTTCCATATTATTCCATCCTTTCGGAATTTTTAGCGTTCTTTCGGCATCTGAGTAAAACCGCCAGCGCCCAAAGGCCGAACCATACCGCGGCGCCGACGCGCACGGTAATCTTCACACGGCCCTCGGCCTCCATTCGCGTGCGCTCAAAGTCCAAGCCGGTTATCACCTTCTGGCGGCGTACCCGCAGGCGTTTGTTTACAACCGGCAGGGCCGCGCCGAGCGCCGCGCACACGCGCCCGTACAGCACCGCGGCCTTATGCGGTTCTGACGAGGCGACCGTCAGGCGCAGTTCGAGTATATCGACGCGCGGTATGCGCAAAAAACGGTCAACTATCCTGAAGCAGGCGCGCGTCAGCTTTCGCCTGTCGAACTGCTCCAGAATTTTCCAAGCGGGTTTGGGCGGCTTGGCTTCCTTGCTCTTCTCCGCTTCCTCCGTCCCGCCTTTGCCAAGCCCGCGCCGGCGCTCCCGCTTCTTCCGGGGCTTCTTCGGCTTTCCGCCGAGCGGCAGTGAAAATACGCCTATCACAAGCTTGAGCGTAAACCCTTTCGAGCCAAAGCGCGCGTACACGCCGACGCGCGTCGTCATAACGCAGAACGTCACCGCCAACAGCACGAGCAGAACGGT